>NZ_VFVX01000036.1:0-53626 GCF_006442395.1 Mesorhizobium sp. B2-3-5
CGACGCCTCGCAGCTGACCGCCACCATCACCGGCACCTCGGGCGGCAACTTCGAACACCTGGTGGTCGGCACCGGCATGGCGACGGCCCACGTCAACGACACCACCACCGACGCGACGGTCAGCCTGAGCACGTCGAATGTCACGGATCACGATGCCAGCATCACCTTCACGGCGACATTGAGCAATACCTCGCACGGGATCACCACGGTTCACACCGACCATGGCGACATTACCATCACCAACGGCCAGACCACCGGTACTCTGGTGATCGCAACCCCCAACGCTTCGAGCCTGACGGCCACCATCACCGGCGCCTCGGGCGGCAACTTCGAACACCTGGTGGTCGGCACCGGAACGGCGACAGCGCAGATCATCGACGCGACCGCGCCAACCATTCTGATCGGTACGGACGATAGCGCCCTGAAAATCGGCGATGTGGCACACCTGACTTTCACTTTGAGCGAGGCGTCCACCACCTTTACCAGCGTCGACGTCGTGGCGACCGGCGGCACGTTGAGCAATTTTATCGGCAGTGGTACCAGCTATACCGCCGACTTCACACCGGCGACCGGCAGCACCACCGCCGCAACCGTCAACGTGGCGGGCGGCACCTTCACCGATGCGGCGGGCAACAACAACATCGCCGCCGCACAGCTGAGCATGACGGTGGACACGGTCGCGCCGACGGTGACGATTACCGACGACGAGCCGGGCACGGCCAACATTGCCGGTGGCAGTGTCCTCTACACCTTCACCACCAGCGAAAGCGTCGGCAGTACGTTCACCATTGCGGATGTGACGGTTACGGGCGGCACGGTCGGCGCGCTGACGCAAGTCGGTACCAGCAACGTATACAACCTGACCGTAACCCCGACCGCCAATCTCAATGCCGGCACGATCAGTGTAACAGTGAACCAGGCTGGCATAACCGATACGGCGGGCAATTCGGGGACCGGCACTGTCAATGCCACCCAGGCCTACGACACCAAGGCGCCGACCGTTTCGGTCGACATCATCGCACCAGACCTGCCGGGAGGCGGGACATCGCAGGTAAAGTTTGTCTTCAGTGAAGTCCCTGCCGGTTTCACGGCGTCCGACATCATTGTCACATCAGGCAGCGGGTCGATTACCAGCGGGCCGACCATAGATGCCACAGATCCAACAGGGAAAACCTATGTCGCAACGTTCACCGCATCTCCGACCTTCGTCGGAAACGCGACCGTTTCAGTGAGCTCGGGAAGCTACACGGATATAGCTCTGAACCCAGGCTCTGGAGGCAGCGACACCGTATTCGAGGGCTTTACCTTTGACGCAGCGACGAAGGAAAGCGGGCAAAGCGGCAATTTCACCCTTTCCGGGCATTACAATACCGGTGTGACGATACGCGCGTACTGGGACGTCGACAATCCGGGTCACGCAATCGCTGTGACGCTGAACGGCGACGGCACCTGGAGCGGGGCTAAGACAAACGTAATCAACAACTCCGGGGCTCATACCTTCTTCGTGGTCGCTACGACAGGCAGCAGTACCATTGTCCAATCCATCGGTGTCACAGCGCCCGCTGGCGTTGCCGGAGAGGCTGTGAACTTGGGGCTTGCCGATCCAGCGGGCTTCGATGGGGCGGTTACGCTCACGATCAGTGGCGTCCCGGACGGGTGGACGATCGGTGGGGGCACTCGCAACGCCGACGGCTCTTGGACCGCAACAACCACGAGTGTTTCCGCCCTGACCGTCACGGCGCCGGTCACCTATACCGGTGCCCATGTACTCAACGTGATCGGGACCTGGAGTAACGAGGACGGGACCACCGGGACCATGACAATCGCTGATAACGTGGAAATCTATGCGAAGGGTTCGCCCATCTTTGCTTTGTCGGGAAATGACTACCTGACCGGATCCCACGGCAACGACCTCTTTGTCTTCTCGCAACCGATCGGCAACGATACGGTGCACAGCTTCGACGCGACAGCGGACAAGATCGATCTTATTGGCTATTCCGGTTTGGCAAGCTTCGCCGATCTCCAGGCGCACATGGCCGACGATAGCAGTGGCAACGCCGTGATAACGCTCGGCACCGGTCAGTCGATCACACTCGAGGGCGTGCACACAGCCGCCCTCACGGGAGATAATTTCGTCTTCGACCAGACCCCGGTGATCAACAATGCCGGGACGATGACGATCGGCGACGGCGCCATGCTCCCGCTAAGCGGGACGATCGACAATTCCGGTCTTATCTCGCTCAACTCGACCGGCAGCGATACGCTGCTGCAGCTCATCCAGCACGGCATAACGCTGCAAGGCGGCGGACAGATCGTCCTGTCCGACAACGCCGCGAACGTGATCTCCGGCACGGCCGCCGATGTCTCCTTGACCAACATCGACAATGTTATTTCGGGTGCGGGCCAATTGGGCGGCGGCATGTTGGCGCTGAACAATCAAGGCACGATCATCGCCACGGGATCCAACGCGCTGGTCATCGATACCGGAGCCAACATCGTCTACAACTCAGGAACGCTGGAGGCGACCGGATCGGGTGGTCTGACGATCAACAGCGCCGTCGCCAATTCCGGTCTCATCTGGGCCAATGGCGGCAACATCACCATCGGCGGCCAGGTTACCGGTGATGGCGGTGCGATGATCGGGAATTTGTCGCAGCTGGAATTTGGCGCGGCTTCCTCCGCCAACGTCACCTTTGCCGTCGATGCCGCCGGCACTTTGCGCCTGGACGACTCTTTCGATTTCAGCGGAAAGATCGGCGGCATGACCAATGACGACAAAGTGGATCTGGGAGATATGTGGTACGGCACCGGCACGTCGGCCGTTTATCATGCGAACCAGGACGGGAGCGGCGGAACGCTGCTTGTTTCCGACGGCACCCATGATGCCACGCTCCACCTCGTCGGCAGCTACGATCCCGGCAGCTTCACGCTGGCCGCCGACGGTTCCGGCCACACCGTCATTGCCTACAGTGCAGCGGACAATTTCCACTTCGTCTGATCCTGGCCGTTGGCATTGAAATGAAGCGGGCGCCGATGATTCGGCGCCCGCTCGCTTTCAGCGTCCCAATGTCGATTGTTTCAGACGGGCTATCGCCGTCTACCTTTCCCTGAATGCGCGCTGGAAGGAGTCCACCAGCGGTCTGGTCAGGTAAGCAAGGAACGTGCGCTCGCCCGTCGAGATGAACGTTTCGACCGGCATGCCGGGATAGATCTGTTCGGGTTTGATCTGAGGCGGCAGCTGCGCGGCCATTTTGAGGCGCACGGTATAGTAGGGCAGCCCCGTGCTGGGCGTGATCAGCCGATCCGCCGAAATGTAGAAGACCTTGCCGGCCACCTTTGGCGTGGTTCGCGCATTGAGCGCCGTGAACATCATGTTCGCGTCCTGTCCGACGCGGATGGAGTCGATGTCTTCGGGCTTGATCTTGGCCTCGACAATCAGATCGTTTGTCGTCGGCAAAAGCTCCATTGCGACCTCACCCGGCCGGATGACGCTGCCTTCGGAATTGTAGACCGAGCGGACAATGATGCCGTCGACAGGCGCCCGGACGGTCGTGCGCTCCAGAACCGATCGAGCTGCACTGATCTGTTCGCCGAGATCGGCGACCTGCGCCCGCGCTTTGTTCAATTCGGTAACGGCATCCTCGACCCGGCTGGTCGTAAGTCGTTCAATCTGCTGACGCGCTTCAATGGTCTGGGTCGCCGAGCTGGCTATTTGCGCCTCCAAGGATCCCGCCTGTCCGACCAGATCAGCGCTGCTGCGCAGCAGATCGGTGTATTCGGAACGGTTTGTAAGGCCCCGCTCCAGCAGCTTCTTCTTTCGTGTCGTCTCGTCGGTGACGATCACAAGCTGACTGTCCGCCGCGGTCTTCTGGGCTTTGAGGCCGCCAATCGCATCCTGGAGGGCCTCCACCCGTTGCTGCAGGATCTGCCGTTCGGCGGCGTAGCGCGCAAGCCGTGCCTGGAATTCCTTCTTTTGCTCGCCAAAGACATCGCTGAATTCGGGGTTGCTTGCGTAGGTACGCAGATCGTCGGGCAGGGCGATTGTCGTCAGCCCGTCACGCTCCGCTTCCAGCCGTGCGATCTCGGCCTTCTGCGCGACCCACTGTTTGAGCACGCGATTGAGCTGCGACTGCGCCAATGTCGGATCGAGCACGATAAGTGCCTGGCCTCTTGTGACCCTGTCACCTTCTCGAACCTTGATGCTGCTGACCACACCTCCTTCGAGGTGCTGGATCATGACGTTCTGACCGGCGGCCGCAACCACCCCGGGCGCGATCATCGCTCCCGCAAGAGGTGCGAAAGTCGCCCAAAATCCGAAAATGAGGACAAAAGCCGCCACGCTTGCATAGCCGGCAAGCGTGATCCTGTCCGTACGTATATCGACGTTGCGCTGCCAGCGATACGTCTTGACGATGGCCTGCGCCGCTTGACTAGGAACCGTCATTGGCCGCCACTTTCACGGGTGATGGGAAACGCACGACAGCTTCATCGCCATTGGGCTGAGAGGCCGCGGGTGAAATCGTTTGGCCTCGCCGCTCGGCAAGCTTGTCGAGAACTTCCTTGGTCGGGCCATAGATCTCGATCTGCCCATTGCGCAGCATGAGTATGCGATCGCACTTGGCTGCAAGAGAGGGCCGATGGGTGATGACGAGCACCGTCGTCTTTCGTGAACGCGCCTGGGTGATCGCACGCTCGAGCGCGGCTTCGCCGTAGGTGTCAAGGTTTGCGTTCGGCTCGTCGAGCACCAATATCTTGGGGTCGCCATAAAAGGCGCGCGCAAGCCCAATGCGTTGGCGTTCTCCTCCCGAGAGGCGAACGCCGGTAGGCCCGATCATCGTCGAGTAGCCATTCCTCTGACCCAGGATAAGCTCATGGACCTGTGCTTGCTGGGCCGCCTGAACCAGTTTTTCGTCCGGCGCATCCGGCTCGAAACGCGCTATGTTCTGAGCAATGGTTCCCGGGAACAGTTCCACATCCTGAGGAAGATAACCGATGTGACGACCGAGCTGTTCCGGGTCCCAATTTCGAATATCGCCGCCATCGATGCGGATCGCGCCCGAACGGGGCTCGATGGCGCCGACGATGAGCCGCGCCAGCGTTGATTTTCCAGCCTGGCTTGGGCCGACGATCGCGATTGTTTCGCCGGCGGCAACTTCGAAGGTAAGCCGCTTTATCAGGGGCAGCGAGCCGTCGGCGGATCCGGGAAGTTGATAGACAAGTTCGTCCGCGCTCAGCGCCCCCTCGGGCGCGGGCAAGGCTATGTTCTCGTGCCGGCCGGGTTTGGACTGGCTGGCCGAAAGCCGCTTCCATGCAAGGTTGGCGTCTATGATCTGCCGCCAACTCCCGACAATCTGATCGAGAGGTTGCAGCGCCCGCGCCGAGATCATTGAGGACGCGAATATCATGCCGGCGGTCATCTCGTTGTGCAGAACCAGATAGGCACCGACGCCCAGTATCGCGATTTGCAGAACCGATCGTATGGCGCGCGACACACCGCCGTAAAATGCGTTGACGCGCGCAAGCCTGTCCGAGGCGCGCAGAGAGCCGGAAAAACTGGTCCCCCATAATTCGATCACATTGGAAACCATGCCGAGTGCACGGACCGTCTCGAAGTTACGGGCGAAGGCCTGCGCAGAATTCATGGCGCCGCCGAGACTGTCCCCAGCCTCCTTGCCCGGACGCGAACTCGCGACCTGATTGAGTACCGCGACGGCAATCATGATGACGGCGCCGACGACCGTCACGAGGAAGAGCAACGGGTGGATAAAATAAAGAAGACCCACGAAGATCGGGCCGAATGGCAGATCAAACAGAAAGAAGATGGTCCGGGAAGCGATGAATCCCCGCAGGGTCGCCAGGTCGCGCAAGGCCTGGACATCGCCTAGCCCGGCGCGTGGGCCACTCATTGCCGCGAGAAAGGATGACGCGCCCAACGAGACATCCAGCCGTGCGGCGAGCCGACTTGCATAGACGCCCCGCACGATTTCGAGCACTCCGAAAAGCACTAGCGACACCAAGGCAAGCAAGGTCAGATAGGTGAGGGTGTCCAGGTTTGCCGCCGGCAAAACACGATCATATACCTGCAGCATGTACAGTGGCAGGATCAACACCAATGTGTTCATCACCGCGGAGAAGAGGCCCATCTCGACCACGCTTCTCGACAGTACTCGCCTGCTCGAATTACCCGTCATCCCCAACAGCCCCCCGGCTAAGCCGTCACATTAGGAATGTTTTATATATCATGCTGGATCGCCGCGCTATCAGATGACCTTCTTTCGATAGCCATGGTAAAGAGCGTAAACGGCGGGCCGGGGCGCTACGCCAAACCTGCTCACCCACAGCGCCGCAAGGATCATCCAGCCGATATCGGTTTGTGCGCGGCGGCCCGAGCTCCGGCCCGCCGCCGATCCGGCGCAGGATCCGCAGTCCCCGCGCCTAGCGCTCCTCGTCCGGTTGCTTTGGCCGCTGAGTTGTCACGCTGCCGTCCTCATCGGCGGAAGCCCCGGCAGCAGCTTGGCCAGAGTGATCGGAAAATCCCGGACTCGTATGCCGGTGGCGTTGAATACCGCGTTGCTGACCGCCGCTCCCGTGCCGCAGACGCCCAGTTCGCCAACGCCCTTGATGCCGAGATGGTTGGCGTGTTGGTCATAGTCGTCGAGCAGCACCGTCTCGATGGCCGGAATATCGGCGTGCACCGGCATCAGATATTCGGCGAGATCGCCGTTGACCCAATTGCCATAGCGCCGATCGACATGGGCGGCCTCGTGCAGTGCCGAGCCGACGCCCCAGATCATGCCGCCCATCAACTGCGAGCGCGCCGTCTTGGCATTGATAATGCGGCCCGCCGCGAACACGCCGGTCATGCGCCGCAAACGGATTTCGCCGGTTGCGACATCGACAAGGACTTCCGCGAACGCCGCGCCATAGGTGTTCTGTGAATAATTCTTGAAGTTCGGATCTTCGGCTTGGCCAATAGTTTGTCCTGTGGCTTCAAGGCCTTGTGGAAACCAGCGGCCGACATCGGCGAGGATGTCGTTGGGAGCGGCCCCCCGACCAGCAGCTTCGGCGATCTTGTTCCTGATCTCTTGGCAGGCGCGGTCGACCGCTATCGACAGGTTGGACGCTCCCCAAGAGCCGCCGGCGCCGGCGCCTGGCGGAAAATCCGAACGGGCCAGTTGGGCTGTCACCAGATTCACGCCGATCCCCAAGGCTTCCGCCGCGATTTGGCAGGCGATGGTGTACGTGCCGGTGCCGATGTCCGGTGTGTCGGAGCGCACGATCACGCGGCCGTCCGGCTCGATGCGGACGATGGCGGCCGTTGGCCCCTGAAAATGCATCCGGATTCCCGCCGCCATGCCGTAGCCGACCAGATGATCTCCCTCGCGACGGCTGCCGGGGGTCTTCGGCCGCTGGCCCCAGCCGAAGCGCTTGGCACCTTCGCGCAGGCAGTCCGCGAGCCGCCGTCCGTTCAGCGGCACGCCCCGTTCAGGATCGGTCGCGGTGTCGTTCTTGAGCCGCAATTCCACGGGATCGATATCGAGGGCATGGGCCAACTCATCCATTGCGGTTTCGAAGGCCAGCAAGCCCGGCAGTTCGCCGGGTCCGCGCACCGCTTCGGCCGCCTTGAGGTCGAGATTGGTGATGGAGTGCCGCGTCAGGCGGTTCGGCGCCGCATAGAGCGAGCGCGCCACTGTCGCAGCCTGCTCGACCCACGGTTCCCCTTCGGTCGCCTGAAGATTGACGTCGTGTCCGAGGCCGGTGAGTTGGCCGTCCGATGTCGCGGCCAGGCGCACGCGGTGGATCATTTCGGGCCGATGGCCGGTGAGGGTGAAGACCTGCCGGCGCGTCAAGGCGACCTTGACCGGGTGGGCCAGCTCGCGCGCGGCCAGCGCGGCGAGAACGGCCTCGGCGTGGAGATAAAGCTTGGAGCCGAACCCACCGCCGACAAAGGCCGCGTCGACGGTCACCTGATCGGCCGTCAACCCCAGCGTTTCGGCGAGGGCGGCGCGATTTGGCGCGACGGTCTGCGTCGCCAGATAGACGGTGAGATGGTTGTCGCGCCAGTCGGCGAGACAAGCATGCGGCTCCATCGGCTGCGAGAAGTGGTATGGCGTCGTGTAGGTCTGGTCGATGGTCACCGGCCCGGCCGACATCGCCGCATCGAGGTCACCGAAGCGCGTCTCGCCCGGAAGGCCGATGCTGAGGGTCGCCTGCGGCTCTGCCCGATCGGCGTGAGTGGCAAGATCGAAGGCCCCGTCTTCGCGAGCATAGGACACTTTCACAAGCGCCGCGGCGGCGCGGGCTTGTTCGAAGGTGTCCGCGACGACAAACGCCACCGGCTGCCCAAAATATTCGATCCGGTCGCTGGTCAGCTGCGGATGCGGCCGGTCGAAGATCGTAGGCTTGTTGACGAAGGACCCCTGTTTGGGAACGTTTCGATGGGTCAGCACCAGGCGCACGCCCGGTGCCATCTCGGCTTCCGCGGTGTCGATGTGGGTGATCTTGCCCTTTCCGATCGCCGCGCCGCGGATGAAACCGTAGAACGGTTGGCCCGCGTCCTGCCGCTCGTAGGAATACACAGCGCGCCCGGTGACTTTTAGCGGGCCGTCGATGCGGTTGATGCCGGGGCCGATCATCTGGAAGCTCCTTCGCGCGCGTGTTCAAGAGTAGCCGAGAGTGTCCGTCGGATGAGCGGCAGCTTGTAGGCGTTCTGTTGGGTTGGCTTGGCGCCGGCGAGCACAATGTCGGCGATCGAGTCGGGGTTGGCGTCGGTCCCCTCGGCCTGTTCGACGCGCCAAGCTTGTGTGCGAGACCGCCGAAGGCAAGCCGGTCAACGGTGAGGCGACCCTCCTCGATCCTGGCAATCAACGCCACCGAGACCGTGGCGAACGCGTATGACGCGCGCTCACGGACCTTGCGATAAAGCTGCATGTCGCCGCGTGGTTTCGGCAGCGTCACCGCGGTGATCAGCTCGCCCGGCTCCAGTACGGTCTCGACATGTGGCGTATCGCCCGGCAGGCGATGGAAGTCGGCGATGGGAATGCTGCGTGTTGCCCCTCCTGGCGCCACCGTTTCCACGGCCGCGTCCAGCACCCGCATGGCGACCGCCATGTCTGAAGGATGCGTCGCGATGCAGGCTTCGCTTGCGCCGAGAATAGCGTGATTGGCGTTGAGGCCACCGATCGCGGCGCAGCCCATGCCGGGCGAGCGTTTGTTGCATGGCATATCGGTGTCGTAGAAATAGGGGCACCGTGTTCGTTGCAGCAAATTGCCGGCAGTTGTCGCCTTGTTGCGGAGCTGCCCGGAGGCGCCCGAGACAATCGCCCTGGACAGCACGCCGTAATCCCTGCGGATCCGAGGATCGGCGGCAAGATCGGTGTTGCGGACAAGCGCGCCAATGCGCAGGCCGCCCTGGTCGGTTGGCTCAATCCGATCGAGGCCGATGTTGTTGACGTCGACAAGATGCGTGGGCGTTTCGATCTGGAGTTTCATCAGATCCAGCAGATTGGTGCCGCCAGCGATGAATTTTGAGCCAGGAGTACGCGCCGCCGCGGCGGCGGCCTCGGCCGCGCTGGCCGGGCGTTCGTAGGTGAAGGCTTTCATGGCCGTTCTCCTGCAACCGTGTGGATCGCTTCGATGATGTTGGGGTATGCGGCGCAGCGGCAGATGTTGCCGCTCATGCGCTCACGGATTTCCGTTTCGCTCAGCACGATTGGTGCAGCGAGATCGGCCGTGACATGGCTTGGAATGCTGGCTGCGACCTCGTTCAGCATTGCCACGGCCGAACAGATCTGCCCCGGCGTGCAGTAGCCGCACTGAAAGCCATCATGATCGACGAAAGCGGCCTGCATCGGATGCATGCGATCGGGCGTGCCCAGTCCCTCGACGGTCGTGATCGCGTCGCCCTCGTGCATGACGGCGAGGGTGAGGCAGCTGTTGATACGCTGCCCATTGACCAGGACGGTACAGGCGCCGCACTGGCCTTGGTCACAACCCTTCTTGCTTCCCGTAAGATGCAAGTGTTCGCGCAGGGCGTCGAGCAGCGTCGTGCGGGGATCAAGCTCGAGCGCGTGAATTTCGCCGTTGACCCGAAGCTCGACCGAATATGGGCCGGACGTGCCGCGGCTTTCGTTACCCGCAATGTGGGTCGGTGAATTGTCCGCAGCCGACGGACTCGGCTGTTTGCGACCGTGTGTCCGCATATGAACTGAAGCCATCTGTCATCCTCCGTTCAGGACGGTCAGACCGCAGTGCCTGCGTCATTCACCAGGATCTGCGGGGTACCGCGCTTTGCCCAGCTAGCCCATTGCAAAAGCTACGATACGTAGCGTACACTTGTCAACCGCGATACGTGGCGTACACTTATCAGGCCGATTCGAGGGTTTGCGCGGGATCAGAGACGCCAGTCTGCCGCTTGCTCTGGCCACGCGGACCGCAGGGGAAGCAACGATGCAAAGGAATGTTCGGTTGGGATCGGAGAAGGTCGCGCATCCGCGCCAGCGTGGCGCGGATGCGACGGCAGCGATTCTGCGCGCTGCGCTGGAACTGGGCGAAGAGGTGGGATTCGACGCCCTGACGATTGAAGGCATCGCGGAAAGGACTGGGGTAGCGAAGACGACCATCTACCGCCGATGGCCGAATGTCTCGGCAATCGTGATGGATGCGTTTCTCACCGAAGTGACAAAGTCGGCGCCAATCCAGGAGAAGGCGACTGCGCGCGCGAGCTTTGCAGCATCCATGAAACTGCTCGCACGGGCTTACCGCGGTAAGCAGGGCAGGATCATGCGGCCGCTGCTGGGCCGTGCGCAAACCGATGAAAGGCTGCTGGACGCCGTAAAGATGCGTTGGGTCGAGCCGCGGCGACGGATTGCCCGCGAGATCGTTCGGCGTGGCATGGCGAATGGTGAACTGAGACCCGGATTGGATCCGGATGTCGTGCTCGATGCTCTATATGGCCCGCTCTATCACCGGCTGCTCGTTCCGTATGTCAACTCCGAGATCTCCGACGCTTACATCGAGGCGATCGTTGAGACGGTATTTGGTGGTTTGACGGCACGCTGAGCCGGTGACCCCGGTGGGGCGGGATCGCGCCTTGTCCATCCACGCAAGGAGAACTCACATGAAGGAAATGCCCGCGTCCCACGCTTACCGACTGCTCGAACCTGGCCCCATCGTCCTGGTCACGACCGCTCTAAACGGCAAACCGAACGTGATGACGATGGGCTTCCACATGATGGTCCAGCACGCGCCGCCGCTGATCGGATGCGTCATCGGACCCTGGGACCATAGCTACCGGGCATTGCGCGAAACCCGCGAATGCGTGATTGCCATCCCCACGGTCGATCTTGCCCGCACGGTGGTCGATATAGGCAACTGCTCGGGCAAGGAGGTCGACAAATTCGAGAAATTCAGGCTGTCACGCCTTCCCGCCCGGGACGTGGGAGCACCCCTTATCGGCGAATGTCTCGCCAATATCGAGTGTCGAATCGTCGACGACAGCATGGTCGAGAGCTACAACCTCTTCCTTCTGGAGGCGGTCAGGATCTGGATCGATCGCGAGCGGGAAGAGCGGCGGACACTACACCACAGGGGAGACGGGTCCTTCACCGTAGACGGCGAGGTCGTCGACCTGAGCGAACGGATGGTAAAATGGCGGGATCTTCCTGCCTGACCACCAGAAGCCTTCGCGCCTCTGCTCGCCGTTGCCGCTCGTCGATTGCGCCTTCGGCGAGCTCGGAGCGCGGTTCGTCTACGAGATGGTCTCGCCCCAAACGAGATATCTCGACGCTCGGTCGAAGGCAGCGGCCGTCCGTCGCGGTCGATTTCCGAAATGGCGCCGTAGTGGCGTCCGCCGTGACGCCTACTGCTCCGTGAAGGCGCGGGCGAATGAATCGAGCATCGGCCGCGCGAGATATTCGAAGAAGGTCCGGTCGCCGGTGTTGATGAACGCCTCGACCGGTGTTCCAGGATAGAGTTGCTCGGCCCTCACGCCGGGCGGCAGGGCGTCGGCAATCTTCAGCTTGGCGCGGAAATAGGGTTCGTGCGTTGCCTGGTCGACCAGCCGGTCCGCGGAAATCTGCGTCACTGTGGCTGAAACCTCGGGCGTCAGGCGCGAGTTCAAGGCGGACAATCTGAGCTTCGCCGACTGGCCGACGCGAACCAGGTCGACGTCTCGCGGTCGCAGCCGCGCGTCGACGATCAGGCCCGATGCGGTGGGCAGGATCTCCATGATTTTCTCGCCGGGGGCGATCACGCTGCCCTTCGAGTTGTAGGTCGACGACACCACGATGCCGGCGGTCGGCGCCTTGATCGTCGTACGCTCGAGCACCGCCTCGGCCGTCCGCGTCTGTTCCCCGATATCGGCGAGCTTGGTCCGAAGCTCATCCAGCTTGGTCAGCGCCTCTTCGACGCGCTGCGTCGTCAGGCGTTCGGTCTGGTCCTGGGCTTCGACGATCTGCGTCTTGGCCGAGGCGAGGTCCGCCTCCAGTGCCCCGGCCTGGCCGACGAGGTCGGCCTCGCTGCGCAGAAGCTGCGAATATTCGGTGCGGTTGGTGAGGCCCCTGTCGAGGAGGTTCGTCTTGATTTCGAGTTCCTTCTTAACCACGCCGGCCTGCTGCTGGATGGCCTGTTGCTGGGCGTTCAATCCCTGCAGCGACTCGCGATGCATGGCGACCCGTTGCGCGAGGATCGATTGCTCTGACCGGAACCGGGCGAGCCGGGCGGTGAACTCTTTCTGCTGCTCCCCGATCAGGGCCTCGAAGTCGTGCTGGAACGGCGTCGGCGCCGTCTCGGTGATCGGCGCCAGCCTGTCCAGTCCGTCGCGCTCGGCCTCCAGCCGCGCCGCGCTTGCCCTGAGGGCGATGGACTGCCGCGTCAGCCGGTTGAGCTCGGCCTGCGCGGCTGTCTTGTCGAGCAAGACCAGATCCTGGCCCTGCCGCACGCGGTCGCCTTCATGGGCCAGCAGCTTGTCCACGATGCCGCCCTCCGGATGCTGGATGAGGATGTTTCCGCCTGTCGCCGAGATTGTGCCCTGCGTGATCACGGCGCCGGACAAGGGCGCGGTCGCCGCCCAATAGCCGAAGCAGCCGACCAGCAGCGCTATCGCCGCATAGCCGGTGAGCGCGACGCGCCGGAAGTTGGTGCGGGGCTGGCCTTCCCAGGCAAGGCTTTGCGTGGTCATCGTCTACGATCCGAAGCGGGCGTTATGCGTGCGGATCATCGTGGCGAACGAGCCGGTCACCGCCGTGTTCGCCGGCGCGGGAGAGCCCTTGGCGGCGACCGGTGGCTTAAGCACGTCGCCGTGCGGGCCGAAGGCCTCGATCACGCCGCCGCGCAGCAGCATCACGCGGTCGCAGGCCATGGCGATCGAAGGCCGGTGCGTGATCACGATGGTCGTGACGCCGGCCTCGCGCGCGGCCGCGAGCATCGCCTGGAGGGCGGCTTCGCCGGTGCCGTCGAGATGGGCGCTGGGCTCGTCCAGCAAAAGGAACCGCGGATTGCCGTAAAGCGCGCGCGCCAGGCCGATCCGCTGGCGCTCGCCGCCCGACAGCGTCCGGTCCGACGGACCGATCCTGGTCTGGTAGCTGTCCGGCTGCGCCAGGATCATCTCGTGCGCCTCGGCGCGCTTGGCTGCCTCGACGATCGAAACGTCGTCCGGGTCAGGCTCGAAGCGGGCGACATTGTCCGCGATCGATCCGGGGAAGAGCTCCACCTCCTGCGCGAGATAGCCGATATGCCTTCCGAGCTGATTTTCATCCCATGTCCTGAGGTCGGCGCCGTCGATCCTGACGAAGCCGCTGGTCGGCTGCGCGGCGCCGACGAGCAACCGCGCCAGCGTCGATTTGCCGGCGCCGCTCGGGCCCACGATGGCCACCGCTTCGCCGGCGCCAATGCGGAAGTTCAGCCGCTTGATGATGGGCGCGGTCCCGGGCCGGGCATTCGGCGCGACGAAGATCAGGTCCTCCACCGAAATCGCGCCCGACGGGTCCGGCAAGGTCAGCTTGCGGGTCTGTGCCGGATGCTCGACAAGCGCTTTTTCCAGGCGCTGCCACGCTCGCCTGGCCTCGACGATCTGCCGCCATGACCCGATCAACTGGTCGAGCGGCTGCAACGCGCGCGCCGACACCAGCGAGGACGCGAAGATCATGCCGGCGGTCATCTTGCCTCCCAGCACCAGCCACGCGCCGGCGCCCAGTATCGCAAGCTGCAGCATCATGCGCAGCGCCCGAGAAATTCCGCTGAAGATCGCATTGGCGCTCGAAGAGCGGTCGTGCAGGGTGAGCGCTTCCCCGACATGCCGTCCCCACACCCCTGCGGCGTTCCTGACCATGCCCATGGCGCGCAGCGTTTCGGCATTGCGGGTGAAGGCCTGTTCCGACTGGCTGGCCAGAGCCGAGCGTTCCGTGGACAAGGCATCGTTGCGGCCAATGGCGAGCTGGTTCGCCATGACCAGCACGAAGAGCACCACCGCGCCGGCGAGCGTCAGCCAGAACAGGACCGGATGGATGAGATAGATGAGCGCGAGGAAGAGGGGAGCGAAGGGCAGGTCGAACAGCACCGCCACGCCGCGTGACCTGATGAAGGAGCAGACCGAGGCAAGGTCGCGCAGCGGCGACAGGCTTGCGCCTGCATACCCAGCGCTGAGCGAGGCGGCGAACGTCCTTGCCCCCAGCCTCCGGTCGACGGTGGCCGCGACGCGCTGCGTGTAGATGGCGCGGACCGCGTCCAGGAAGCCGAGGAAGGCAAGCGCCAGGACCGCGATGGCCGACAGATAGATGAGCGTCTCAACGCTGGAGGAGGGCAGGACGCGGTCATAGACTTGCAGCAGGTAGAGCGGGATGACCAACAGCAGGATGTTGATGAGCAGCGAGAAGAGCCCGACATCGGCGACGACGCGACGGAAAACAAGCCGCAAACCCGACTGTCCAGTCATTCCCGCACTCCCTGTCGAACCCACGGCATGGGGCTGGCCACACGCTTCAGGCCGAATGCTCGCCCGCCATGCCCAAATGGTGTGTGCTGGTCGCCGTGTGGCTGGCCAATTCGAGAGCGTGGCTTGTTGTGTCGTTCAGTGTGTAGGCTCGGATGTAGTCGATCTTCATCTCGGCCGGCGTGGCGAGATGATCCGGCGGCGCGCCGGCGGCGCCGCCGATCGCGAGATTGGCCAGCATGTACATGGGGCCGTGCATGTCGGCCGGCGTGGCTGCCTTGGCGACCTCCATGCCGTCATACGTCCAGACAAGCTCATCGGGAGTCCAAAGCACGCCGTAGGTGTGGAAACCTCCGGTATCCATGACGTTCACCGTGGACGAAACCTGCGTGTGCTGGCCCGTGGCATTCGAATGCGCCGTCATATAGAGCGTGTTCGGATCCTGGCCGCGCGCTTCCATGGCATCCAGCTCCGGAGGCCACGAGCCGTTTTCGGGAAGAAGCCAGAAAGCTGGCCAGGCCCCGGCCGTATGGGGCAGTTCGGCCCGCATTTCGAAATAGCCATAAGTCTGGGAGAAGGATTCGTGCGTCGTCAGCAGGCCGGATGTGTATTCGTAGTTGTTGATGAGGGGCTTGATGTCGGCTGGCGCCTGCGCCGCGGTGATGGTGAGAACTCCGTCCTGCGCGCTGAACGGATGCACCGAGCTGGTCGGGGCGTAATTGGTGTTGATGTACCATTGCAGCTCGCTGTTGCCGGTCAGGGTACTTCCATTCGGTTGGCCCCACCAGAAATTGGAATTCCAGGTGCCGCTATGGCCGTTCCAGAGGCTGAGCGAGTTGAAGTCGTCGTTGAAGGACAGCGTCATGCCGGACTTGTCGATCGGCAGTTCGAACTGGCTGGGCTGCAGCTTGTCGATGGTCGTGTTCTTGAACTCGAGGATCTCGCCGGATCCGAGGTTCAGCACAACATTCGGTCCCGCCTGGATCAGGTTGGAGTGGATGGCATTGAACGAAGTGAAGCCGTAGCCATCGAGGCGGACGGTATCGTTCGCGGCGAAATTGACGATCAGATCGCTTCCATTGCCCTTCGAGACGATAAAAGTGTCGCCGCCGCCGCCACCATCGATCAGGACATCATTCCCCCGGCCGCCGTCCAGCGTCTGGCCGCCGGCCGTGGCGGTGATGATGTTGTCCAGCGCATTGCCGAACGCATAGTTGTTGGCGTGGGTAACAACGAGGTTCTCGACATTGTCCGGCAGCGTGTAGCTCATCCAGGTGCTGATCGTGTCAACGCCCGCCCCGCCGGACTCGACCACCTTGTTGCCCGCCCCATAGAGGTAATAGATGTCGTCGCCCGCGCCGCCATACATGGTGACGTTGGCGCCGCCGGCGCCCCAGATGGAGTCGTTACCGGCGGTGCCGTATAGCACCGGCCCGACCCCGGCCGCCGAAAACCAATGGTTGGAGGCGCCGCTATAGGGGAGAGGGACACCTAGCGCGTTGACGACGAAGCTCATCGGACAATCCTTCCTCGTGGTGCCTGGCCCGCCCCGCCGCTCGATGCAAGTTCAAGCGACCGCTTCAAACAAACCTGTAACTCATCCTATCGTTCCAAGGAATAAGTAAATAGTACAGGGGAAAAATATCTTATCTTTCCGTCGAGGCTCCGCGTGAATGGAATAAGCGACGGCTAATGCAATTATGCCGTGAGGCTTCGCCAATTTTACTTAACTTTACTTAATATTGCGAGGTTTTCTGCAGGAAAACTATGCAACCTGCCGTAGATGGATACACTTGTTGCAGCCGGGTCTTTTGATCTAAGCGGAAGGTCCGAAATCGGCTGGGTTGCCGCGGCGCCGCATGCCTGGAAGGCGGACGTCGGCTCGAGAAGTCCGTATCGTCGTTCAACTCTTCCGTATCCGCCAAGCGAGGTAAGCAGTCGCCGCGCCCACGCTGATCAGCTCTATCCCCAACAGCAGCCCAATCAGCCACATGGCCGTCAGGGGAATCCTGATCCACACTATCAGGGAAAGAAGAATTCCAATCAGTCCACTCCCCAGGACCCAGCCCCAGTTGGGAAAGGGACGGATGGTGAGGGCGAAAACCACCTTCAAGATGCCCTCGATCATGAAGAAGACGATCAGCAGCAAGGTGATGGTCAGCAGGCCGTTTCCAGGATGGCGCAGAAAAAGCAGACCAATCATCACGGCAAGGATGACGGAGATGAGTTGTAACCAGAAATGAGGCACGTGGCCCGCGCCGACCAGGCTTATGCCTTGCAGGGCTCCGCTGATGATCAGCAGCCACCCGAGCAGGACCACCACGGCAACCGACGAGATCATAGGAAAGATCACGGCTAGAATTCCGGCCGCGACCAGCAGCACGCCCTCTACAAGATACCAGAGCGAGTACCGCTTGACAGTCTGCCGCATGGCCTCGCGAAAGATCTCCGCGGCAGCATCCAACGAGTTCGAACCGGCCCGCCTCCAAAAACCGTCTGTATCTATGGTAGCCTCAAGCCGGTCCGCATGCGCTTTTGCAATTTTCAGGAGAGTTGCCGCCGTTTCCTGGGCTGTCCATCCGCGCGCTTGCGACGCTGCGACCAGTTCCTCGAAGGCGGGCTCTAACGCGACCTCACAGTTGACTTCCCGACCGGGGCTGTTCTCTCGCAGGATTGGCAGTTCAACCTTCGGGGACATGCAAAGGAAGTGCATCGCGGACGAAAGGTTCCGAGGCACCTCGATAGTTGATCGGATTCTGAAAGCGGCCGGCTCATTGGCCAGCGTAGCGTCGCCCGCGGTGATCGAGCGCGGTCCTCCGCGCCTGAAATGGGTGTTCCGTTTTACGGTGCCCGCCTCGCATTCCCAGAGGCTTTTCCAACTTTCTGCCTCGCACCTCAGCCCGCTGAGGTTCGGCGGTGCTTCCTCAGCCTCGTGATCGCGGACTTGTCGACGGTAACCACGCCGCCGCAGTCGATCCGCACGGTGAGCTTATTGGCTTCGCGATCAATGCGGATGACGTCCCCAACAAGCACAACCTTGTCTCCGGCGCGGGTTTTGGGCGGCGGGTCGATCGCATAAGGATGGCCATACGATGGAATGCCGGCTATGGCGCGTCCGCTGGGGAGAATGCTTATGACGGTACTCGTCAGCGCGACTTCGTCACCGATCTCATATTCCTCAGGCGTGTTGGTTTGGAGCATGGTTTTTCCTCCCGATGCTTTTCCCAATAATGTCGGCAAATTGAGTTGGTTGCCTGAAATCGCTTTTGTACGGTTCCGCACAGACCGGGGTCTTCGAAGCACTGGTTTCGCAGCGTCAACGGATAGGTGCAGCGCCTTGCCGCCCCTTGCGGACGCGTTCGCATGGAAACGGCGGACTGGGTCCGCCATCGGATTCAGTCAATGGAGTTGCGCAGGTTCGTGCGTTCCAGATTAGCGATGCGATCCTATCCGCTGTAACGACAACCACGCGTCATTTGCGCGTCCAGCCGCCAACGCTGCTCTGGTCACTCGTCGGGCTCGAATGTCTTTGCGACGTCGTCGATCTTACGCCAGTCATTGCCGTGGCGCCGCAAAACATCCCGAGCTTGCTTGGGTGACAGGTTCGTCGTGGCGGTAAGGTGCTGGACCTCCGCGTCCTCGCCTTTCAGGGGTCGGGTGCGAGGTTGCGCATTGTCGTCAGGTGGCGGTGGCGCTTCCACCGATCGTTCTTTTTTTCGCAACGTAGAGACTCCTTTAGTCCAATTAATCGGCGAACAAGGAAAAGGTTGCGGATGACGGTCCGCCCCAGGTCTGAGACCGGGTCGTGATAACCGTCGCGGAAGCCGCCGAGTTTCTGCCGCGAAACTGGCCCGCACGCACCGGGAAAGCAAGGCTAGTGAGACCCTTCGCCGCCAGCGTCCGCCAACCCCTCCGTGAAGCTGACCTTGGTCTCCTGCTGGACCATGGAGCCGAGGTCTTCCGCATCCCAGTTGGTCAGCCGGATGCAGCCGTGCGAGAAGGTTGTGCCGATCTTGCCCGGTTCGGGCGTGCCGTGAATACCATAGCTTTCGATGGAGAGGTCGATCCAGATCGATCCCACGGGATTGTTCGGCCCGGCAGCGATGGTGAACGGCCGCTTGGTCTTGACACCCTTGAAAGCAAAATGCGGATCATAATGATAGGTGGGGTTGTGAACCACGCGTTTGACTTCCGCCATGCCGCTTGGTGCAGGTTTCTCCTCGCTCCCGATCGAGGCAGGGTAGACCGCGAGCCATTTGCCCGAAGGATCGAGCACGCGCACCAGACGAGCGCCTTTGTCGACCTCGACGCTCGCAACGGCGGCGGGAGGGCCGTCCCGGCCGACATCCGGCACCACCAACATTGTGCCGGCCTTCCTGAAGCCGATGCCGGGATTGAGCCTCCTCAGCAATTTTTCGCTGATATGAAAGCGCTCCGCCAGCTTCTCCACCGCGTTGCGATAGCCGAGCCTCGGCAGACGGGCCATCTTCTCCATACGGTTCGGAATGCGCTTGGTGAAGGGCCCGCGCACGTCCTTGCGCGTCACCTCATAGGTTACCAGCACGGGATTGGCGGAGGTTGCCATGAGTTTGTCCCAGGTTTCCTGAGTGAGCTTGCCATCCGACGGGAGTCCGCTCGCCGTTTGAAAGGCTCCGACTGCCTTGACGAAGTTTTCTGAAATGCGGCCGTCGATCAGGCCCGGCGAGAAGCGGGCCCGGTCCAGAAGGATTTGCGCCTTCAGCACGGCCGGATCAACGTCTTTTGGCTCGCCGGCGGCGAACTGGGCTTGATTGACGGTGGTCATATCCAGCTTGGCCGCCCGCGCCACGCTACAGGCGAGGGCGAACACAGCGAAGACGACAAGAAGGAGCCGGATCATCGATGTCACTCTTGGACCGCAACAGGAACCTGCTTCTATGACGCGGGTGCAGGCCCTCTGGTTCCCCTCGCGGGCAACTTCGTCGTCGGAGCTCCCCGGATGGGATTTTCTGCGCCGTCTGGCCGACCGCCTGTTCTCCGTCGGAGATGGCGATGCCGGCGGCGCCGCGAACGCCTGCCGCAGGCTTGCCGACTGGCCCACCCGATGAAGCTCGGTCCGGCTGGGGAACAAGCGGAACCCGACCGCCTCACCAGTTGTTAGAAGCCGTGTGTGCGTGACGAGCCATGACGAAGTCGATACCGACAGGGATAGTTAGGCCGAGGTCCGCAAGGCCACCTGGCGCTCGCTGAAGCTGTCGCGAGACGGCGCCGGATGATCCCGTCCATAGGGACGGAACTCGATGATGCTCGCGCGCGATAGCACGGCCGATATCGGCGGCAGGTGAGGAAAGATGCCAGGCTGGGTCCGTGAAGGCTGGGTTCTGCTAAGCGAGAGCGTCAGCGGCTTCGTCAACGACAAGGCGTTGAGCCATGGCGCAGCGATGGCCTTTTACGCCGCCACCTCGCTGGCGCCGATCCTGCTCATCGTGGTGGCGATCGCCGGTCTGGTATTTGGCCACGATGCCGCCCAACTCGCGCTGTCGGCCCAGATATCGGGCGTGATGGGAGCACAGACTGCCGACCTCCTGCGGGCGACGATCGAAACAGCGTCGCACAAATCTTCCGGCACTCTGGCCACTATCCTCGGGTTGGTGACGCTCTTCGTCACCGCATCGGGCGTCTTCGGCGAAATGCAGCTCTCACTGAACGAGATCTGGAAGGTCGAGCCCAAGGGCGTCTCGCTTTCGCGGCTGGTGCGGGCACGGGCGGCAAGCCTCGGCCTCGTCGCTGCCCTTGGCTTCATGCTCCTGGTGTCGCTGGCGGCGAGCACGGCGGTCTCGGCGCTTGGCGAGTTCATCAACGCCCGCCTGCCGTTCGGCGCGCTGATCGTCAGCGCCATCAACACCGTCGTTTCCTTTGTCCTGATCGCCTTGCTGTTTGCGGCAATCTACAAGGTGCTGCCGGACAGAACGCTCAAATGGCGTGACGTTGCCATCGGCTCGGTCGTGACCACGCTCCTGTTCACCGTCGGCAAGTCGCTGATCGGCTGGTACATCGGCACAAGCGCCATAGCCACGTCATACGGAGCAGCCGGCGCGCTGCTGGTCGTGCTGCTCTGGGTCTATTATTCGGCGCAGATATTCCTGTTCGGCGCCGAGATAACGCGGGCCTACTCGGTCAGGCGCGGAAGCCGACCGGACCTCGCGCCGGTGGTCGCGGCTGACTCCGGCAGGAATCTCGCACGGCGCGGCCGCGGCGCGTCTGAAACCGAAGTCGTGGCGTGGATGGTCTTGAGTAGCCTCATCACCGCGCTGGTCTCGCAATTCTGGCGGGGGAGGCGCAGCTGAGAGCAGCTGCAAGGCACCGCCAAGTGCCGGCGCGTGACTGTCGTCGAAGCGTTGGACGACGATTTCCATGCAGGCCTTCGAGACACTGGAAATGCCTGCGTTTGCCCGGCCCGCGACGGTGCACGATCCGGAGGGCAATTCCAAATGCCTTCATACGCGTCGCTTCAGGGCCGGCACAGATGTTTGCCTCGAGCAAACTTGCCAGATGGCGGCGCTCGACGCGGCCATCTGGATCGTCGACACGGGTGGCGGGCCGCCTCCCGTAGGACGGTCAGGCGACCTTGAGATCCTTGAGCGCCTTCTCGAAGGCATCTTTGACCGGTCTGGAAACGTCGGTTGCCGCCTTGGTGGTGAGCGCCTGGAATTCCTTGGCTTGCTCGACACCCATTTCGACGCGTTTGCGCAGGAAGGCAGTCTGCAACTCAAAAATTTCCGACAGCGACTTGGCACGGACCAGAGTCTCGAGGTGCGAGAAGTCAGCCTCGGCATTGACACGCAGTGCGGCAATCATCTTCAGCGACAGCTCGCTGCCGGCCGATTTCGCGGTTTCGGCGGTCGACTCGAGCGCCTTCTGGGCGTCTTCAGTGCCCGACTGGAATTTGGCGAGAGCTTCTTTCGATTGCTCGACGCCCTTTTCGGCGACCGCGCGGAGCTGATCAGTAGCCTTGCCGGGGTCGAATGACGGAGATTCGACGGTTTCGGTGAGCTTGTCGGCGGTCTTGTCGGCGGTCTTGGACATTTCCTTATTCCTCTTGGTTGACGATGGTTGTCTTGCCGCCCGGGCATATTGAGGCAGATATGTGACAGTCTTGTGTGCGATGCAGCATTTATGTTGCGGCGCATTATTTTCGACCGCTGCAAGGCCTGGTTCGCGCGGGAGAGGGCGATTGAACGGGGATACCTGTTCAGCGTGTCATCCCGGGGGCGCCCGGTGGTGAAGCCCGGCAGCGCAATGAGGCGTCCCGGCTGGCTGCCATGGAGCACGATGAACTGTCGAGCGTCGTGACGCGTTTCATACCGAGTGAACAGCGGTGGAAGCAACCCATGGAGGATTTCAAGCGACGACGTGTGAACAAGGGAGCGGAAACGCCCGGCGCTTTCGCGGCATTTCCATATGACCGGATGGCTGTCGAGCGGTTTCGACAGGCCTTTCCCCGGGCGAGGTGGAATGATGAACGCCGGAGCTGGTTTATCCCAGGCAAGACCGGAGCTCGCCGGTTCGACCGCTGGCTCGCGCATGAAGCCGAATTTGTGGATAGATATGGCGATCTGAAGGGTCGAGATGCCTATGCCTTTGACCCGATTATGAGCCCGTACCTGGAAGTCGGCGAAGATCTTCAAATCCGAACGCCTTATTCGAAGACCATTGTCGAACAGTTGCGGGCAATCCCGTGGGCACGCTGGGACGAAGACCTGCGGCTTTGGCATGTGCCGTTCAGTTCCTATGAGGAGTTACGGCGTCGTTGGCACGAGATCGAGGCGGCGGCTCGACGAAATGAACCGGAGGAGAGGAGGCGGCGACGGGAGGCAAAAAGGAACTCGGAAGAACAAAAAGCCGCCCGCTTGCGTTCCGCGGAACGCAAACGGCGTCGCTATCCCTTGCCGCCTGGGGAGCTGCCGCCGCTGGGTCGGCCTGTCGCAACAGCACGGTACGGAATTGTTGTCTTTACCCACATAACGGGCGAGCTTGCCGAGCAGCCGGCTGCGTTGGCGGACTTCTATTCTCACGCGGCCCACGCAGGTTTCGATCCTATATGGGGTATCTGGCGTTCGCCGACGCTATCGGAGCTCGTCGCGACCTGGCCCGCTCGTCATGAACCCGGCCTGGCGGAATACGGGCGGGGTTGGTGGCAACCAACACTTGCCGAACTCAGAACAGCCCGTCGAAACGCGCGTTCCATGGAGCGTCGAAAGGAGAGGAGAGAACTTGGTCGAGTGCCACCGGTGGGAAGATGAATTTGTTCTCCCGCGGAAGGTGGCGGATGCAGCTACCGGTTGACCAGCCACAGAATGATCGACAGCACGATGCTGATCAGGATTCCCGTGGAGATCGGGGCATAGAATGTGAAGTTCTCACGCTCGATCACGATGTCACCAGGCAATCTGCCAAGGCCGATCCGCGACAACCACGGCCACAACAAGCCCACGGCAACCATGATGAGACCAACGATGATCAGGGCTCGCGACATGACCGCTTCCTGCCGGGCGAAATACAAGCCACCGGTCGAAGCGCCGAACGCGATCGACGTCGACAGCGGCATAGTTGAGGCGAAATCATCGTCGCAGGCAAGGTGGCGCGACGCGCCCATCCGCAGAATGTCGGCCCCAGCCGGTCGTGGTAAAGGCCGAGTGGGCAAAGCCCGGTCTGGCCGGGCGCTGCGACGCCCATGGTCATGCCTAACCATTGAAATCTTGCCGCTTGCGAATTGACCGAATGAGATCATCGACGCGGCCCATTGAAGCGCTCGGTGCGTCCTGTCGGACCGATCGAGCGTCGAGCCGATTGTCATAAATCCGCCTCAGCAGGTCACATGCACTCCTGGCGCGCTCCCATGTGCGGCCAACGAGCTTGCGTCCTCCCAAGGTCGCGGGTTCGTCGGCAACGTGATCCCAGACGGTCCAGGTGCCAGACGGCGCGGGACGACAGCGAAATCTAGGTTGGCGATCTTCCATGACCTTGAACGGCCAATACCGCTTCGAGTTCGATTCGACGTGGGAAGATGGTTAACCGCCGCGGCGTGTCCCTTAGTCTAAAGCGCGTGGCATCGAAGAGGCTGATTGTCCGGTTCGGGCCGATGTCGTGCCGAACCGACGACGCATCGTCTCGACCTCGCATGAAGACTGGCAGCAGTGGAGGCGGACAGGCACGTCGAGATCGCGCGGCATCGGCGGTCCGAAGCTGCCGCCGGGTCGTTCCGGGGGCTCCTCCGCTCCGGAGCTTGGCGCGAACAATTCGACTTGAGAACCGCCTACCGCAAACCGCGGGCGGATAGGTTACTTGCGGTTGGATTTGTCCAAACTGGACAAATCCCGTGACAAGGTACGCGGTTTTCGGGCTACCTTCCCCGAGCCACGGCGCTTGGAAGAATGAATTGACGCCCTTTTTGCTCTCCTTGTTTGAGGGCGCCGGCGCCGGGAGTAATAATCGCCACGGAATTCGTGAGGAAGAAGAGATGACGCTGAATTTCGACCCCAGGGCGAAGGCGACCACGCTTTACCACGGCGAATTCCGGCCGATGTTCATCGGCGGCAAGTGGGTTCCGGCGCAATCCGGCCAGGAGATGCGGGCGCTCAACCCGGCGACGGGCGAAGTGCTGGCCACGGTGCCGCGCGGGGGAGCCGCGGATATCGATGCGGCGGTCGCCGCCGCGCGCGCGGCCTTCGAAGGACCGTGGTCAAAATTCTCGCCCTACGAGCGGCAGTGCGTGCTTCTCAGGATCGCGGACCTGTTCGAGACGCATTGGGAAGAGCTCAGCGTTTCCGACACGCTCGACATGGGGCTGCCGATCACGCGCACGCTCGCCAACCGTCGCCGTGTCATCGGCATGCTGCGCTTCTACGCCGGCATGGCGACCGCGCTGCATGGCGAGGCGATCGACAATTCCATTCCCGGCGAGATCGTCTCCTTCACCCGGCGCGAGCCGGTGGGTGTCGTCGGCGCGATCATCCCCTGGAATGCGCCGACCGCCTCGTCGATCTGGAAGATCGCGCCGGCGCTCGCCACAGGCTGCGCCATCGTGCTGAAGCCTTCGGAAGACGCATCGCTGACGCCGCTGCTGATCGCACGGCTGATGCAGGAAGCCGGTGTGCCCGACGGCGTGGTCAACATCGTCACGGGAACGGGTGCGGAGGCCGGCGCGCGGCTGGCCGAACATCCCGACGTCAACAAGATCGTCTTCACCGGTTCGACGCAGACCGGGCAGGCCATCGCGCGGGCGGGCGTCGCCAACCTCAAGCGCGTTTCGCTGGAGCTTGGCGGCAAGTCGCCTGTTATCGTCTGCCGTGATGCCGACATCGATAAGGCTGTTCCAGTCGCGGCGATGGCGGTGTTCGTGCATTCGGGCCAGATCTGCATTGCCGGTTCGCGCCTGTTCGTGGCGCGCGAGATCCACGACGAATTCGTGCGCCGGGTCGCCGAGTTCGCCGGCAAACTGCGCATCGGCCACGGCATCGAGGCGGAGACCGAAATCGGGCCGCTCATCAATGCCCGCCAGGCCGCCAAGGTGGAGGGCTATATCAAGGCCGGCAGCGACGAAGGCGCCGAACTGGTCGCCGGCGGCTCGCGGCTGACGGGTGCGCTCTATGATGGCGGCAATTTCATCGCGCCGACCGTCTTCGGTTCGGTGTCGGACATGATGACCATCGCGCGCGAGGAAATTTTCGGGCCGGTCATTTCCGCCATGCCCTTCGACACGCTGGACGAAGCGGTGGCGCGCGCCAATGCGACGCCCTACGGGCTGGCCGCAGGCATCTTCACCACCCATCTGGGCACCGCGCACAAGCTCGCGCGCCGCATCAAGGCCGGCTCTGTCTGGGTCAACATGTATCATGCCATCGACCCGGCGGTGCCATTCGGCGGCATGAAGATGTCCGGCTACGGCCGCGAGGGCGGCATCGAGCACCTCCATGAGTATCTGGAGACGAAGTCGATCTGGATCCAGACCGACTGAGGGTAGTGGCGGTCAAGTTCATCAACCGCTCCGAGAAGCCATGGCGCACCATAACCATGCTACGGGGGAAATCCGCTGGCGCCGCCGTTTCCCAGGAACTTTTCTTCCTCTGGCGATTTTCGATATAAGATGGAATCGGAACGGCCAGGAGGGTGTTGCCGATGAAACGGGTTGCGATCTCAGCTCTTGCCCTGGCTGTGGCTTGTGCCATGTCCTCGTCGGCGCTCGCCGGGACCAGGCATCGCCACTATCAGGCCGAACCGGTCCGTTACGTTCCCGCCGATGACGACCTCATCGACTTCCTGTTCGGTGGCCCGCGCTACTATGACCAGCAGCTGTTCACCACCGCCGCCGGCGCCTGCTCCTACGATCGGATAGGTCCGGACGCGAATGCGCTGAACAAGATCAACGACCATCATTGCGGAAAATAGCCGGCGCGCGGTCGTCGATGCGCAAACGCTGGTCTCTTCACCAAAGTCTGCGGGAGATCCCGGCAACGGCTTGATGCCGCTGCCGTTTCGCGTGCCGCCCTGCGGCCCGTTGCACATTGGCGTTTTCAGGGTATGATGAAAAGCGCCAATCGTGAGATTAAGATGAAAAAAAACTTCAGTCCTATCGACGTCGAGGCTGCAACAGCCAGCGACGTCCCCGACATCGCGCGCCTGCTGAGCTGGGCCTTCGGCTTCGGCAAGGCGCGATCGGACGAATACATCGCCCATGTCGGCCTCGGCTCGCTCAGGCTGCTGCGGGGCGAGGGCGGGCGTCCGGATGCCTGCGCGGCGCTGCTCGAGACAGCGCATGTCTTTCATGGAAGGTCGGTGCGGGCGGCCAACATCGCGCATGTGGCGATCGCGCCGGAGCGTCGCGGCCAGGGTCTGGCCGTTCCCTTCGTGGATGCCCTGTGCGCGGAGGCGCAAGGCAAGGGTGCCGCGATTGCCACGCTGTTTGCCTCGACGCGCCCGGTCTACCGCAAGAGCGGCTTCGAGCTCGCCGGCCACGAGATCGTCTATGAGGCCGAGACGGCCAGCCTGCCGGCGGCGAGCAAGCTCGCCTTCGAGCGTGTCGAGCTGGACGATCCACGCATTGCCAAAGCCTATGCCGCCAAGGCGGGCCGCGAGGCGGGCCTGCTCAGCCGTGGCCCGGCGCATTGGAATGAGTTGTGGTGTGAGCCAACCGACGCGCTGGCCGCCTACCTGGCCGAAGGCGACGCGGCCTATCTGATCCTCGATATGGGCGAGGAGGCCCGTCTCGATGTCCGCGACTGGTACGCCGCTTCTCCTGAAGCCGCGCGGGGCGTGCTTTCCTTCCTGGCCCGGTTCCGCTCGGTCTACCCGGCCGTGCGCTGGCATGGCGGTCCGCAGGACGATCTGGTGGCGGCAATACCGGACAAAGGCTGGCGGCTCGCCCATCAGGAGGAATGGCTGCTGCGGGTGCTCGATCCGGCCGCGGCCCTGCGCCAGCGCGGCTACCATGTCGATGCCGCCCGATTGGCGCTGCGCATCGAGCCAGCGGAGACGGCGCTGGAGATCGGGATCAGGGATGGCGCCTCCGAGGTGGGCGAGGCGACCGGCGGATGCCCGACGGTTACCTTGCGGGCTCCGGCATTCGTTCAGCTGTTCACGGGCTTTCGCAGCGCCTCGAAACTGGCGCAGTATGGCCAGGTGATCGGCGAGGCGGCTGACATACGTCTGTGTGACCAGCTGTTTGCCGGACCGCCGCCCTGGGTGGCGGAGCATTTCTAGAGCATGATCCCGAAAAGTGGGAACCGGTTTTCGGACGAGATCATGCTCAAGCAAAGACCGGGCATGATCCCGAAAAGTGGGAACCGGTTTTCGGATGAGATCATGCTCCAACAACGAGACATTTCATGACACATGCGCTTATTGCCTCGCTTCGGGCGGCGGCTGGGGACATGACGCCGGCGCTGGCGCGCGTCGCGGATACGGTGCTGGCGCAGCCCGAAGCCACCTTGCGCCAGAGCATAACCGAACTTGCCGAGGCGTCCGCATCGTCGGAGGCCAGCGTCATGCGCTTCTGCCGCGACCAGGGTTTTACCGGCTTCCAGGATTTCAAGCTGGCCTTGGCCAAGGAATTGGCGACCGACGAGCGGGCGAGGGATATCGGCTCGCCGACCGACGATATCCAGCGGCTGGTCGAAACCGCCATCATCTCGCTGCGCGAAACAGAGCAGCTCATCGTCCGGGAGGATATCGCCACGGCCTCGCGGCAACTCCTGGCGGCGACGGCGATCGACTGCTTTGGCATCGCCGCTTCCGCCATCACGGCGCAATATCTCGCCTACAAGATGACCCGCATCGGCAAGCTCAGCCGGGCGCTCGGCGATGCGCACCTGGCTGCCATGGCCGCAGGCACCACGCAGAAGAGTACGGTGCAGGTGGTGATTTCGAGTTCGGGCTCGACCATAGACGCGGTGCGCATTGCCGAGCTCGCGCGCGCGCAAGGCGCCTTCGTGATCGGCATCTCCAACCGCTCGAAGAGCCCCCTGGTCGCCGTTTGCGACCTTGCCCTGATCGCGTCATGGCCGGAGACGCCGCTGACCGGCGGTGCGTTCCCGTCGAAGATCAGCCAATTGCTGATCGTCGATGCGCTGGTGGCCGAGATGACGCGGCAGGATCCGGCGCGGCTGGTGCTGCTTGGCCGTACGGCGGAGGTCGTGAGTGACCGCAGCTTCTGACCGCGCGGTGTTTGCCGTCGACATTGGCGGGACCAAGATCGCCGCCGCCGAAGTGCACGGGCGGCATTTGCTCGACCGGCGCCAGACGGCGACGCCGAGGACGGGCAGGGGCGACGATCTTGTCGCCGCGATTGCCGGTCTCGCGCCGAAGCATGCGGTCAGTGCCGTCGCCGTCGCCACCACCGGCATCGTCCGCGACGGCGCGCTGACCGCGCTCAACCCGCGGACCTTGCCGATCGAGAACGGCTATCCTCTGGCCGAGGCGCTCGAAACGGCGCTCGGCGTGCCGCCGCTGGTCGTCAATGATGCCCAGGCGGCGGCCTGGGCCGAATTCACCGTCGGCGCCGGCCGGGGTTATCGCAACTTCGCTTTCTTCACAGTCTCCACCGGCATTGGCTGCGGCCTGGTGATCGACGGCCGCCTGCAGGTGGGCGCCACGGGGCTGGCCGGCCATGCCGGGCACACCATGTCCGACCCGGGTGGCGTGATCTGTGGTTGCGGCCGGCGTGGCTGCCTGGAGACGATCGCCTCGGGCACCGCGCTTGCCCGTCGCGGCAGCGAGCGGCTCGGTCGTAAAGTTGGCGCGCCGGATCTGTTCGCGGCCGCCAGGCAGGGCGACAGAATCGCCGCCGAGGTGATCGCCTCCGCCGTCGACGCGCTGGTCAACGGCTTCGCCGACCTGACGGCGGCCGTCGACATCGATTGCTTCGCGGTCGGCGGCGGCGTCGGGCTGGCGGAGGGCTTCATCGAGGCGCTGAGCGCGCGCTCCCTGCAGCTTCCAGCCGTCTTCCAGCGCCCGATCGTTGCCGCGAAGGCTGGCGCCGATGCAGGTCTGTTGGGGGCCGCGCTGCTTTTTGACGGAAATTTTCATCTAAAATAATTTCTTGACAAAAAGTTTCATCCGCGATTGTCTGGAGGGGCAAATGCTTCCCTATGCAAGGAGATGCTCCAGGTGCAGGCCCCCCAGGCGCAAGGTGATGTGCTCGCCCGGCTCGATGGAACGCTGGTCGTGTCTTGCCAGGCGGAATCCCGCATGCCGCTTGATGCTCCCGAGCATATCGCCGCCATCGCCCGGTCGGTCGTCCTCGGCGGCGCTGCCGGTGTGCGCATCGAGGGTGCCGCGAACATAGGAGCCGTCCGCAGGCAGGTCAGCGTTCCCATCATCGGCCTGATCAAGGCGCGCCGTGCCGGCACCGAGGTCTACATCACCCCGACGCTCGCCAATGTGGCCTCGATCGTCGACGCCGGTGCCGATATCGTGGCCCTCGACGCCACCAACAGGCCGCGCCCGACCGATCTCAAGATGATGTTCGATGCGATCGCGCAGAAGGGGCGCCTGTCGATGGGCGATGTCAGCACGCTCGACGAAGCCAGGCTCGCCCTCGATGCCGGCGCCTCCCTGATCAGCACCACAATGGCCGGCTACACGTCCTATTCCAACCAGCAGGGCGGACCGGATTTCCCGTTGATGGAAGAGCTCGCCGGCGCTGGTCTGCCGTTTGTCGCCGAGGGGCGCATCTGGACGCCGCAGGAGGCGGTCCGCTGCTTCGAGCTCGGCGCCCGCTTCATTGTCGTTGGCGGCGCCATCACGCGGCCCGACGCCATCACCCGCCATTTCGCCGACAAGGTCGCCGCCTGGAGCGCCGGCCCGCTATTGAAAAGGAACCAGTCATGATCAAGCGCCGCCGCGTTGCCGTTATCGGTGCGGGCTTCATGGGCTCCATGCATGCCGCGATCTTCGCCAACATGGTCGGCTACGAACTGGCGGCGATCGTCGATCCGAATCTGGAACTGGCCGGCGCCGTTGCCGCAAAAGCGCCGGGCTGCAAGGTCTATGCCGGCCATGAGGCGCTGCTGACGGCCGAGCGCGATCTCGACCTCGTCTCGATCTGCACGCCCGACAATCTGCATCTGGCGCCGGCGGTTGCCGTGGCCAAGGCCGGCATCAACATTTTCGTCGAGAAGCCGATCTCTTCCACCGTCGAGGATGCGCAGGCCATCATCGCGGCGTGCGATGCGGCCAAGGTCAAGCTCGGCATCGGCTATCTCCTGCGCTTCGATCCGCGCTACGCCGCCGCCAAGGAACTGATGATTTCAGGCAAGATCGGCGAACCGATCCACATCTATGCCCGGCGCAACAGCGCCCGCACCGAAGGGCCCAAGCGTTACGGCGGCAAGCTGCCGCTGGCGCTGCATGTCACCGTTCACGATGTCGACATGGTGCTGTGGATGCTCGACGGGCAATGGCCGATTTCGGTCTATGCCCAGCAGACCAACAGACTGCTCGGCGCGTCGGGCACGCAGGACAGCCTGGCCGCGATCGTACGTTTCTCCGACGGCACGGTGGTGAATTTCGAAAGCGCCTGGTCGTTGCCGGCGGGCGCGCGCCACATGATCGATGCCCGCATGGAGCTGATCGGCACCGAAGGGTCGTTCGAGGTCCAGTGCGGCGACAGCGGCCTCTACTACGCCAGCAATGAGACGTCGCGCGAGATCGATACCCAGCATTGGCCTGTCGTCAATGGCCGTCTCGACGGCGACCTGGCGCGTCAGCTCGGCGGCCTGCTGGCCTGGCTCGATGGCGCCGACATGCCGATCGCCAGCGGCCGCGATGCCCTTCGTTCGCTCGAACTCACACTGGCGATGATGCAGTCGGCGCAGAGCGGCGAAATCGTGCGCCTCGCTTAGGGGGTGAGAACCACGGTCGGAATCTGAAACGAGGCCACAGCGGCCCAACAATGGGAGATGAGAAATGCTAAACAGACGCAACGTGTTGATGCTTGGCGTGGCCGCAGCCGCGCTTGCCGCGGCCCTGCCGGCCTCGGCGCAGGACAAGCCGTTCGCCGGCGTGCAGCTGTCCGTCCTGCTCGAAGGCCATCCGACGACCGACGCCATCCAGAAGCTGCTGCCGGCCTTCAAGGAAGCGACCGGCATCGACGTTGCACTCGAAGTGGTGCCCGAGCAGGACATCACGGCCAAGGAACTGCTGGAGTTCTCCTCCAAGTCCGGCCGCTATGACGTCGTCCAGAACAACATCATCTATCTGCCCGGCTTCGTGAAGTCGGGCTACATCGTGCCGCTCGACGATTTCCTGGCCAAGCACAAGGAGAATTTCGACAAGGCCGATTTCGTGCCCGGCTATTTCAACACCAACATTGTCGACGGCAAGGTCTACGGACTTCCGGTCTATGGCGAAAGCACCTTCGTCATGTACCGCAAGGACCTGTTCGAGCAGTATGGTCTCGCCGCGCCCAAGACGTTCGACGACATCGAGAACGCGGCCAAGACCATTTCGGAAAAGACCGACAAGAAGATCGCCGGCATCACCATGCGCGGCCAGCAAGGCATCCAGGGCGTCTATGTCTGGGCGGCCTATCTCTGGGGCTTCGGCGGCTCGTTCCTCGACGCCAGCGGCAAGTCGGCGCTGGCGACGCCGGACGGTGTCTCGGCACTCGAGGCCTTCACCAAGGTGCTCAAGGATTACGGCCCGGTCGGCGTCGCCAATTTCGGCTGGGAGGAAAACCGGCTGCTGTTCCAGCAGGGCAAGGCGGCGATTACGCTCGATGCCACGGTCAACGGCGCCTACAACGAAGACCCCACTGTCTCCACGGTCGTCGGCAAGGTCGGCTATGTGCCGGTGCCGATGAAGTCGTCCTCGCCCAAGGGCGGTTCGTCCTCGCTCGCCGTGCACTCGATGTATGTCTCGGCCGAATCCAAGAACCAGGAAGCGGCCGCCCTGTTCGCCGCCTGGGCGACCGCCAAGGAGCAGCAGTTGAAGGCGATCGAAACCGATCCCAATTCCGGCGTGACCTCGCTTTCGGTGTTGAACGGCGAGGCCTTCGGCAAGCGCTACGGCGCCTTCAAGGAGGGCATGATCGCCGCCATCAACGCCGGCAATCCGCAATATCTGCCGACGGTGGAACAGGCCAACGAGATCATCAACAACACCGGTATCGCCGTCTCCAAGGCGCTGGCCGGCACGGCCAGCGCCGCCGATGCCTTGAAGGAGGCGGATGAGGCCAACAACGCCGCGCTCGCCCGCTAGAGCATGATGCCGAAAAGCGTGAAGCGGTTTTCGGACGACATCATGCTCTATCTCTTTGACTTAGAGACGGATTCAGATTTCAGGTCGATTCGACCTGAAATCATCCGGCTAGGCGGGCAGGCGTGCCCTGCCGCGTGCGCTCCCTGTGCGCGGCAGGGCGAAATCCCCTTACTGATGGATTGAGCATCGTGACGACAACAGCGTCGGATCCGACGAGGCATTTCTTCCAGCCGATTATCGTCTGCCTGACCGTGGCATCGGTCGCGCTGACGCTGTTCGTGATCTGGATTTCGCTGCACGATCTGTCGCTGATGCGCGCCGGGCGCGAGAAGTTCGTCGGCCTCGACAATTACCTGCGCTTCTTCGGCGATCCGCGCGCCATGGCGGCGCTGTGGCGCACGGTGCTGTTCACAGCGCTGGCGACGGTGATCGAGATCGCGCTCGGCCTTGCCGTCGTGCTGTTCCTCGACCGCGACTTCGCCATGAAGCGGCTGGTGAGAACGCTGCTGCTGGTGCCCATCATCATGACGCCGGTGGTGGTCGGGCTGACCTGGCGCTTCCTGTTCGATCCCGCCACCGGCATGGCGAATTACCTCCTGTCGCTCGCCGGCCTGTCCCAGATCGACTGGCTGGGCAGCCCGCGGATCGCGCTGTTCTCGGTGCTGATAGCCGACATCTGGCAGTGGACGCCCTTCGTCATCCTGCTGGTGATGGCGGCCCTGGAGTCCGCGCCCACTGATCCCCTGAACGCCGCCCGCGTCGACGGCGCGCGCGAATGGCAGGTGACCTGGTACGTGCTTTTGCCGATGCTGCGCCGGGCGCTCGCCATCGTCGCGCTGATCCGGGCGATCGACAGCATCAAGGCCTTCGACCTGTTCTACATCATGACGCGCGGCGGCCCCGCGCTGTCGACCGAGACGCTGAACTACTACGGCTACATCGTCGCCTTCACCAATTTCGACATTTCCTATGCGCTGGCCATCGCCGTCATCCTGACCATCTTCACCAACGTCGCTCTGCTGACCATGTACAGCGTGCTGTTTCCGAAGGCGGGAGAGCGCTGATGGGCCGGCGCGCGGTTTTCTATCTTGGCCTGCTGCTGCTTTTGCTGGCGGTGCTGTTCCCGCTCTACTGGGTTGTGGTGACCTCGTTCAAGACGACGCGCGACGCCTTTGCCATCCCGCCGGTCTGGCTGTTCAGCCCCACGCTCGACAACTATCGCACCGTCTTTGCCAACCGCGGCTTCCTCAGCGCCTTCGCCAACTCCTTCATCGTCTCCATCCTGTCCAGCGCGCTGGCAGTGGCCATTGGTTCGGTCGCCGCCTACGGGCTGGCGCAGCAGCCGGGCGATCTGCGCCGCTCCAAGGAAAAATTCATCCTCAGCCTGCGCATCGCGCCGGCGCTGCTGTTCGTCATCCCGATGTATTATCTGGCGACGCGCATCGGCGCGCTGAACCAGCATTGGCTGCTGATCGCCGCCTATGCCTTCGTCAACGTGCCGTTCGCGATCTCGCTGCTGATCACCTTCTTCGACGACATTCCGAAGGAATTGCGCGATGCGGCCCGCGTCGACGGCGCGCGCGAATTCAGCGTGTTCTGGCATGTCTATTTGCCGGCGGCGCGAGGCGGCATCGTCGCGACGCTGATCCTGTGCGTGCTGTTCACCTGGAACGAGTTCTTCGTCGCCCTGGTGCTGACCGGCCGCGACACCCAGACGCTGCCGGTCTCCATCACCTCGTTCCTGACCTTCCAGGGCATCCAGTGGGGCGCGCTGACGGCCGCTGCCACGCTCATCATGCTGCCGATGATCGTGCTTGGCGTTCTGGTGCAGGGGCAGATCGTGCGCGGCATGACGCTGGGCAGCGTGAAAGGCTGAGGGGTTCCGATGGCGAAACTGTCGATAAGGTCGGTGTCGAAATCCTACGGCGCGGTGCGCGTGCTCGACGATGTCTCGGTCGAGGTGGAGGAGGGCTCCTTCGTCGTGCTGCTCGGGCCGTCGGGCTGCGGGAAATCGACGCTGCTGCATGCCGTTGCCGGGCTCAACCCGATCGATTCCGGCACGATCATCATCGGCGACCGCAACGTCACCAACCTGCCGGCGCGGGACCGTGATGTCGCCATGGTGTTCCAGTCCTACGCGCTCTATCCGACCATGTCGGTGGCCGAGAACATCGCCTTTCCGCTGAAGATGCGCGGGCTCGACCGCCAGACATCGCAAGAAAAGGTCGCCGCGGTGGCCAGGCTGCTGCAGATCGAACCGCTGCTGGAGCGCCGACCGCGCGAATTGTCGGGCGGCCAGCGCCAACGCGTCGCCATCGGCCGGGCGCTGGTGCGCGATCCCCGGCTGTTCCTGTTCGACGAGCCGCTGTCCAACCTCGACGCGGCACTGCGCACCGAGCTGCGCGCCGAGATCAAGCGCCTGCACCAGTCGATCCGCCGCACCATGGTCTATGTGACGCACGACCAGACCGAGGCGCTGACGCTTGCCGACAAGATCGTCGTGCTGAAAGCCGGCAAGATCGAGCAGATCGGTACGCCGCTGTCGCTCTATGACGATCCCGACAACGCTTTCGTCGCCGGCTTCATCGGCTCACCGCGCATGAATTTCCTCAAGGCCCGCGTAGCCGAGTACGGGAAAGCCGTGCTGGTCGGCGATACCAGGGTCGACGTCTCGCATCTGGCGACGCGGCTCGTCGATGGCCAGGAGGTCACTCTGGGCATCAGGCCGGAGCATCTCGATGAAAAGCAGGGTGTCGAACTTACGCTTGCCGTCGATGTCACCGAGCGCCTGGGATCGACCTCCTACGTGCACGGCGCGCTGCCGGGCGGCGAAACGGTGGTCGCCGAACGGCGCGAGGACCAGCCCCGTTTCGGCGAGACGATCACGCTGCGTTTCCTGCCCGGCCGCACGCGCCTCTTCGACGCGCAGGGCCTGCGCATTCGCTGAATCAGGCCGGCGTCGCTCCCCACCCGGGGAAGCGGTCCGGGCGGAGCCATTGCTGGCGCGATTACGTCGCCGGAGAACACGGCGTCGACGTCGTCACGGCTCCGCCAGGGCCGCGCGGATTTCGGCATCATGTTCGCCGCGCGCCGGGCTTCCGGCCGGTGACCATCGCGCCCCTGCCGAAAAACGCGGTGCCGCCGCCGCTTGAAGAGCACCGTCCACGGTCCGCCATGTGCCGCGCGCGGCCATGTGCGGATGCGATGCCGCTTCATGCGGGCCAAGTACCGGGCCGACGCAGGCGTCCGAGCCCTCGAACAGGCTGATCCATTGGTCGCGCGGTTTGGCGGCAAAGATCGCCGCCAGCCGGTCTCCGAGTTCGGGCCAGAGGTCGCGATCGAACTGCCTGGCGAATTGCCGATCGCCGGCCAGGCCAAGCCTGTCGAGGAAGAGCGCGTAGAATTTCGGCTCCAGACACTGGACGCTGATGAAACCATCATCGGCGGTGCGGTAGACGCGGCACCAATGTGGTCCGTCGAGCAGGCTCCGGCCGCGCTCGGCGGCCAGCGCGCCCGACTGGCCGAGCGACATCAGCAGGTTCATCAGATGGGCTGACCCGTCGACGATCGCCGTGTCGACGATGGTGCCCTGTCCGCTGGTGCGTGCGTTCATGATGGCGGCGAGCATGCCGATCACCAGATAGAGCGCGCCGCCCCCTATGTCGCCGACCAGGGTCGGCGGCGCCATTGGCGGCTCGCCGGGCAAGGAGGCGTACCAGAGCGCGCCGGACACGCCGATATAGTTCATGTCGTGGCCGGCGGTGCGGGCAAGCGGACCATCCTGCCCCCAGCCGGTCATGCGGCCATAGGCCATCCGCGGGTTGACCGCGAGGCAGGCCTCCGGGCCAAGCCCGAGACGCTCCATGACGCCGGGGCGGAACCCCTCGATCAGTCCGTCGGCGGTGGCGATCAGGCGCATCAGCACGGCGACGTCGTCTTCATTCTTCAGGTCGAGCGCGATGGAGCGTTTGCCGCGATCGAGCAGCGAGCGCTCAGGCTGGCCGGACGCGAATGCGTCCTTGCGGTGGACGACGATGACATCGGCGCCGAGATCGGCGAGCAGCATGCCGGCGAAGGGCGCCGGCCCCAGCGCCTCGATCTCGACGATGCGGATACCCCTGAGCATCCCACCCTCCATGGCGGTCAACCTTTCGGTGGCGTGGCTTGATATTGCGTTGGACGACGGTGTGTAACCCCGCGCTTTCGCCATTGAAGCACGTGCCGGTCGCATATACTTCAGGGCCATGAAAAAAATCGGTTTCCTGTCATTCGGGCACTGGACGCCCTCGTCGCAATCGCAGGTGCGTTCGGCATCGGACGCGCTGCTGCAATCCATCGATCTAGCGGTTGCCGCCGAGCAACTGGGCGCGGACGGCGCCTATTTCCGCGTGCATCACTTCGCCCGCCAGCTCGCCTCGCCATTCCCGTTGCTGGCGGCCATCGGCGCCAAGACCAGCCGCATCGAGATCGGCACGGCGGTCATCGACATGCGCTACGAGAATCCGCTCTACATGGCCGAGGATGCGGGAGCGGCCGACATCATCGCCGGCGGGCGGCTGCAGCTTGGCATCAGCCGTGGCTCGCCTGAACAGGTGATCGATGGCTGGCGCTACTTCGGCTATGCGCCGCAGGAAGGCAAAAGCGACGCCGACATGGCGCGGCATCACGCCGAGGTCTTCCTCGACACGCTGCGCGGCGAGGGCTTCGCCCAGCCCAATCCACGGCCGATGTTCCCCAATCCGCCCGGCCTGCTCAGGCTCGAGCCGCATTCGGAAGGCCTGCGCGAGCGCATCTGGTGGGGTGCCGCCACCAACGCCACCTCGGAATGGGCGGCCAGGCTCGGCATGAACCTGCAGAGCTCGACGCTCAAATTCGACGAGAGCGGCAAGCCGTTCCACGTCCAGCAGGCCGAGCAGATCCGTGTCTATCGCGAGGCCTGGAAGGCGGCCGGCCACCAGCGGGAGCCGCGCGTCTCGGTCAGCCGCAGCATCTTCGCTTTGGTCGACGATCGCGACCGCGCCTATTTCGGGCGCGGCAATGAGAGCCGCGACCAGATCGGCTTCATCGAGGAAAACACCAGGGCGATCTTCGGGCGCAGCTACGCCGCCGAACCCGATGTGCTGATCAAGGAACTGGCGCAGGACGAGGCGATCGCCGAGGCCGACACGCTGCTGCTCACCGTGCCCAACCAGCTTGGTGTCGACTACAACGCCCATGTCATCGAGGCGATCCTGACCCACGTCGCGCCGGCGCTCGGCTGGCGCTGACGGCCGCGCCGTGTAACCATCGGTCATGGCGGGGTAGTTCAGGGAGATTCACCCGGCATGCCGAAGGAAGCCGTGATTGCCGGGGGATGGCGCTGATCGTGGAGCGCGATTTGCTCCGGGCGGCGCGTGGCTAGTTCCAGATCGAGCTATCGGGTCGAGGTCACAAGCATGGCAGCAAAAGCGGGGCTTCGGTTTGATCCCGATAGGTTGCGAGAACTGGCTGGTGGAAAGACATTCGCGCGCGGCGAAGACTATTGCCGTGACGGACGCGTCGAAATTGTTTCTCTCACCGCCAGGCGCGTCGTCGCGCAGGTTGCCGGCACGGAGGACTATCATACGGTCGTCACCGGGCGCGGATCGGCGATCGATGGCGAATGTTCCTGCCCCGCTTTCGAGGATCTGGGTTTTTGCAAGCATATGGTTGCGACGGCGCTCGCCGCGAACGACGGCAGCGCCGGCACTGAAGCCAAAGCGGCCGATGCATCGGCGCGAATACGGAAATATCTGAAAAGCAAGGGTGTCGACCGGTTGGTGGACATGGTCCTCGAACTGGCGGAAGACGATCCGGAGCTGTTGCGCAAGCTGGATATGGACTCGGCTCTCGCGCAGGCCGACGACAAGACGCTGGAAGCGAGTTTGCGGAAAGCGATCGGGGCGGCAACGCGCACCGGGACCTATATCGATTACCGGCAGGCTCCGCGCTGGCAAGCAAGGATAGATGCAACGCTCGATGCGGTTGCCGATCTTGCGTCCGGACCGCGCGCGGAAATCGCACTCAGGCTTGTCGAGCATGCGATGGATCGCATTGAACAGGCTTCCGGGTCGATCGACGATTCCGATGGCATTCTTGGTGCTCTGCATTTCCGTGCCGGCGAGATACACTTGGCCGCAGCGCACATGGTGCGGCCCGATCCAGTTGCGCTCGCACGCGACTTGTTCAAGCGTGAGACGAAAAGCGATTTCGACACGTTTGCCGGCGGATCGATCACCTACGCCGACATACTCGGCGGCACAGGTCTCGCCGAATACAAGCGGCTTGCAATGGTCGCGTGGGAAGACCTTCGATCGATGCCGGACCCAACCCACTTCACCATCGAATTCCAGCTTGATCAGTTGACAGGTATTCTCGATTCCTTTGCCGAGCGAGACGGTGACGTCGAAGCGCGAATTGCCCTGCGTCTCAACGATTTGTCTTCGCCGTGGAGGTACCTGGAACTCGCGAGGCTGTGCCTGTCGCAGGGGCGCGAGACACAGGCCCTGCAATATGCGGAAGAGGGGCTTTGGCTGTTCGAGGATCGCCAGCCTGACGAGGCGCTGTTGTTCTTTGCCGTGAAGCTGTTGGAAAATGCGGGACGCAAGGCGGACGCCGAAGCGCATCTGGAGCGGGCATTCGGCAAGGCGCCGAGCCTCGAGCTCTACAAACAGATTGGAAGCAGTGCCGGTCGCCCGGCGGCGGCGCGTGCACTGGCGTCATTGGAAGCCGGACTGGCCAGCGCCAAGAATCGACGTGACCACGCCGACCTGCTCGTGAACATACTTATCTATGAAAAGAAGTTCGACGCGGCGTGGTCGGCGGCACGCAGGCCAGGCGTTTCGGAATATACTAGGGAAGCGCTCGTGGAGGCCTGCGAAACGAAGTTTCCAAACGAGGCGATCGAATTCTACGCGGCGCAGATCGAACAACTCGCCGTTGCCGGACTATACGCGGAAGCGGTGAAACGGATCGCCCGGATGGCAAAGCTGCGGTCGCCGGCGGAGCAGGCCGATTTTGTCGCGGATGTGAAGTTGCGCCATCGCCGCAAACGCAGTTTCATGAAACTCCTGGGTTGAAATTACCGCCATAGATATGTGGAGGCATCCAATGGATTTCAGAGAACTTAGCTGGTCCGGATCTGAAAAGAAGGTGGCACGAAGGGCTTATGATGCTGCCGTCGAGGTGGCGCTGGCGAGGATAATGGCCGAATTCAAGGACAAGGCCAGCGCCGTGGCGACTCCGGCCGAGATGTGGGAAGTCGAGGACTATTTGCGGGGCAAGCGGCGCGAATTCGACGATATGTTCGACTACCGCTATTCGCAGCTTCTTTTCGTCTTTCCCCACCTCATTCAGGCAGGATATCTGAACGAAAGCGCGCTTGCCGGCCTGGCGCAGGACAAGCTGGAGAGCATTCGCGAGACCCTTGCCTTTTTCGCGAAGCGCTCCGTCCAAGCGTGACAAGACTGCGCCGCGTCGCTTCGCTCCTTGCTTCGCCCTGGGACGACGAAGTGGCCGCTGTCCTCACCCAATCCCGCCGGTAACCGCATAGGCTCCGGCGGTGCGCCCGTCCTGCAGCCGCACCACCGCCGTGACGATTGAGCCGTACGAGCCGCGCCAGACGCTGTGGAAGCGCCGATGTTCGGCGGCCGGAACGAGCGCGCGGCCGGTCAGGCGTGTGCCATCCCGCTGCATGGCGATTTCCTCTCCGTTGACATGCACCTTGACGCCGGCTTTCTCCGCCTCGGCTGCTTCAACGGGCAGGTCCAGCGTGACAACGATTTCGTCCTGATCGCCCAAAGTGCGCGTCTCGGCGGCCAATGCGATGGCGAGGGGAGGCGCTTTGCCGCCGCCGGTTTGGACGGGGCGGCGCGAAAACACATCACCATCCAGTTCCGGCGTGCGCGGCGGGCTTGTGCGGCGCCGGGTCGATCGCTCGTAGTCGCCGGCCATGCGCAGCAGCCTTTCGTCGTCATAGGCCTTGCCGGCGAAGGTGAGGCCGGCCGGCATGCCGATGTCGGCCATGGTCCCCATCGGCACGGTGACGGTCGGAATGCCGAAATGGCGCCAGACCAGATTGCCGTTGGCGACCCAGGTGCCGTTGCGCCAGGCAAGCGCGGCGGAGGCTTCGTTGACGTCGGCGTCGGCCGGCCCGACATCGGCGGCGGCGGGCAGCACCACGGCGTCGATGCCCTGCGCGTCCAGCCAATCCTCGAAGTCGATGCGCCTTGTTGCCTCGAGCCCCTTCAGCCCGTCCTCCATCGTCGGGATATCCCTGAAGGGCGTGACGCCGGATTTCGCCCGCTCGACATATTCCGACAGATCGAAACCACCCTCATAGCGGTCGGGCAGCGTGCCCGGCGGCTGGGGAAAAATCTTCGGCCCGTCGACCGAGGCGAGATCGGGCAAAGCGGGGTCGGCATTGGCGCGCAGGAAGTAGTCCCAGCCCCAGATGCAGAGGTCCCAGATTTCGCGGTCGGCGAAGTCTTGCGGCACCAGCCCACGTTCCACCATGGTGCGCGCGCCGGGGCGGTCACGCTCATAGTTGGAGACGACGGGAAAATCGACTTCCACCACCTCGGCGCCAAGCTGCTTGAGATCGGTCGCCGCCTGCTCCCACAGCGCAAGCACCGAGGCACGGGTTTCGATCGGCCGGTCGGCCTCGCTGTCGCTGCCGATATACATCCTGGGCACGCCGAGCCGCATGCCCTTCAGCGATCCGGTGAGCGTCAGGTCGGTATAGCGTCGCGGCCTTGTCTCCGAACTTTTCGGCAACGCAACCCAGGGCTGCGCGCGCCAGAAATCGCCCCGCGTCATGGGATCGTCGGCAACGATGACGTCGAGCAGTTCCAGCATGTCGGGCACGCTGCGCGTATGCGGCACCACGACATCCATGGTCGGCACCAGCGGCCAGTTGCCGCGCACGGAAATGACGCCGCGCGAGGGCGTGTAGGCGACCAGCGCGTTGTTGGTGGCCGTCGCCCGGCCCGACGACCAGGTCTCCTCGCCGAGCCCAAAGGCGCAGAAGGAGGCAGCCGTCGCCGTACCCGAGCCGTTGGACGAACCCGACGCGAAGGCTGCGGTCAGATAGTCGGCATTGTATGGGCTTTCGGCACGGCCATAGACGCCACGCTGCATGCCGCCATTGGCCATGGGCGGCATGTTGGTGAGGCCGATCAGCACCGCGCCGCCGGCCCTGAGCCTGGCGATGGTGAAGGCGTCTTCATTGGCGACGAGATGATCGAAGGCCGGCGAGCCGGCGGCGACCGTCAGGCCCTTGACCTTGTAGCTGTCCTTGGCGGTGTAGGGGATGCCGTCAAGCGGTCCGAGCGTGGCGCCATCGCGCCGCCGCCGGTCCGAAGCGGCGGCCTCCTCGAACATCGCCGGATTGAGCACCGGAACGGCGTTGAGGCTGATGCCATGGCGATCGAAATGCGCGATGCGGCGCAGATAGGCGGCGACCAGTTCGACGCTGGTGACGGCGCCGTCGTCGAGCGCGGTTCGAAGTTGGTCGATCGTCGCTTCGACAAGGTTTAGGCTGGCATCGGTCATCATTGGTCCCAGGCTGTTTTCCGCACGCCATGGATGGAGGCGGCGGCTCGTTTCGGCAAGAGCCAATCGCGTTTCGTTGCGAGCCACACTCGGGCGCGGAGCGGCTCCAGCGTCACCCTTGGTGCCTGACATGGTCGATGAACGCGCGCAGCTTGGGCAACATTTGCCGCTTTGCCGGGTAGTACAGGAAAACCCCCGACGAGGTCGCGGCGAAGGGCTTCAGCACCTCCTGCAAACGGCCGTCGGCGATTGCCGGCTTGGCGAGCGGCGCGGGCACCTGGGCAAGCCCGGCCCCCTTTAGCGCCGCCCCAAGCAGTGTTGGATAATCATGCGCGATAAGCGGCCCGGAGACGATGACCTCGACCGGTTTGCTGCCGTCGAGAAAGGGCCAGGGCGCGATCGATCCGTTTGAGCGGCGCATGCGCAGGCAGGCATGGCCGCGCAGATCCTCGATCTGTTCGGGCACCTTGCGCTGGCGCAGATAGTCGGGGCTGCCGACGACCGCGAATGGCAGCGGTGGCGTCAAGCGCACGGCGACCATGTCTGCGGCGACAAACTGGCCGGGCCGGATGCCGGCGTCGAAGCCCTCGGCGGCAAGATCGACGAGTTCTCCACCCGCCACGATCTCCAACTCGATTTCCGGATAGGCCTGGCAGAAAGAGGCGATGAGCGGCTCCAGCAGGACCGGCACGATCGATGGCGGCACCGAAAGGCGCAGCAGTCCGGTCGGACGCTGGCCAAGATCACGCGCGACTTCGCTTGCCGCGACCAGTTCCTCGAAGGCTGGCCCCGCGCGCGACAGGAAACGCTCGCCGGCTTCGGTGAGGCCGACGCTGCGCGTGGTGCGGATGAAAAGCGCCGCCCCGATGCGTGCCTCGAGCGTACGGATCGCCTGGCTCATCGCCGACGGGGTCACTTTCAGCTCCGCCGCCGCCTTTCGGAAATTGCGATGGCGGGCGACGCTCAGGAAAGCCTCGACGCCATCAAGCGCGCCCTGCCTTACTGTGAAGTTCTGCTTCATGACACATCGACATTATCGCGGATAGTCGCGGCCCGGAAGCGGTCCTATGTCTCCAGCAAGGACGAAACCAGAGGAAACCGCGATGACAGACAATCTCGACGGCGTGCGCGCCCACTACCACGCCAGCGGCCTGACCGAGCGTCTCAAGACGGCGCTGGCGGCTCTTGGGCCGGAGGACCAGCGGCTCATGCCGGAGCAACTGGCCGGGCTCGACCAGTTCCACACCCGAGGGCTCGCGGCGACCGCCGAGCTTGCCGGCCTGGCCGGGATCGGGCCGGACACAACGGTTCTGGATGCCGGATCGGGACTTGGCGGGCCGGCCCGTTTTCTGGCCGCGACTTATGGCTGCCGGGTGACCGGCGTCGACCTCAGCGAGCCGTTCGTCGAGGCGGCGGACTACCTGTCCGAACGTACCGGACTGAGCGCAAAGGTGACATTCGAGGCAGCCAGCGCGCTGGCGCTTCCCTTCGATGCCGGCCATTTCGATGTCGTGCTGCTGCAGCACGTGGCGATGAATATCGCCGACCGGGACGGGCTCTACAGCGAGATCAGGCGGGTGCTGAAGCCGGGCGGCCGGTTTGCAACCTATGACGTCGTGCTGAATGGCGGCGACCCTCATTACCCCGTTCCCTGGGCGCGCACTCCAGCGGAGAGTTTTCTGCTCACAGCGGCCGAAACGCGGACGCGGATCGAGCGGGCGGACTTTGAGCCGCTGGTTTGGCAGGACGACACCGCAACGGCCAAGGCCTGGTTCGCCCAGCTGCGGGCGTCCGGGCCGCCCGCTTTGCTCAATCTTGGCGTTGTCATGGGGTCGGGTTTCGCGGGCGTTGCCGCCAACCTTGGGCGCAACCTCATGGAAGACCGGCTGGGCATCCTGACGGCGGTCTTCGAAGCCGTTCCGGGCAAGGCCTGACAGGAGGCGTGAGATGTCACCGGCAACGATCTTTGATATCCATCTCGCCTTGGGCTACGTGCCATGGTTGCTGTGCTTCGGCTATTATGTCTGGCCGAGGCTCAGATCGATGGACCCGATCGAGGCGCAGCGCGCCATCGCCACGCTGCACAGTTTCCGTTTCTTCGGGCTGGTCTTCATCCTTCCCGGCATCGTCGGCACCAATCTGCCAGCCGGTTTCGCGGTCTTCGCCGCATACGCCGACTTCGCCACCGGATTGCTGGCGATGCTGGCGCTTCTCACGGTGCGGATGCGTTCAGTCTTCTGGCTGTTCGTCGTCGCCTTCAATCTGGTCGGGGCAGTCGACATCGTCGTCGACTATTACCATGGGGTTCTGCTCGGCCTTCCCGATCTGGCGGGAGAACTGGGCGCGGCTTACGCGATTCCGATCATCTATGTTCCCCTGCTGATGATCACGCATGTCGCCGCCTTCTATTTGTTGACGCGGCGCCGGCCCGAGGCGGTTCAGGGCTCCTACCCGTGATGAAGGACGGGAGAGCGGCGGCCTCGCTTGCCGCTGGCCCTGCTTGCTGCAATTGAAACCGTCGAGCCCGCGACGGCTGGTGTTGCGGTCGCTTTCGCAGCTGAGCGGTTGCCGGGCCGTTCAAGACGAAGATCCACAAGACGACCTGGATCCACAAGACGACTTGCAAGCGTAGGCCAAGGCTCGCAGAAGTTGCATCCAAGGCATATTATTGAAAAAAGTTGTGCCGAGATCCCAGCATGAGAGAGGGGAATCATGCCTGACCAGAATGCCCTTGTCCGCGCGGCCATCGGACGGCTGCTGTCCGAGAAAACCGGAGTTGCGGCTATTTCCATGAAAGAAAGTATCGCGGAGCTGACAGCAACAACCGGCACGGCGCCGACCCTCGAAAGCCTGCAGGACCTTCTGCTCGAAATGGCCGAGGTCCGGGGCATGACGGTCGTGCTCGACGTTTAGAGCAGTTCCAGCAATTGTGGAACGGCTTTCCGTTTACAGCAATTCAAGGCCGGCGGTCGCCCGTTCAACCTGAGGATGTTGCGCATTTCGCGCCGATGTAAGCGTGCCGTCGCCATAGATCATGCGGCCGGCGCGGAAGGTGGCGCGCACACGCGGCACGGGCTGGCGGTCAGCCACGACCAGATCGGCCAGCAGCCCGGGCTCGATGGCGCCACGGTCGGTGAGCCCCAGCGCCGCGGCCGGGTTGGCGCTTGTCAGCGCCGCCGCCGCCACGAGGCCATCGTCGCGCGGTTCCGCCAGGCCGAGAATGGCCGGCAGGATCGAGGCCGGGTGGTAGTCGCTGGCCAGCATGTCAAGCAACCCGGCCTCGTAGGCCTCGCGGGCGGAAAGATTGCCCGAGTAGGATTCGCCGCGCAGCGCGTTTGGGGCGCCCATGGCGGTGTGCATGCCAAGCCTGCGGGCTTCCCGCGCCGCTTCCAGGGTCACCGGGAATTCGCTGAGCGTGGCGCCGAGGCCGTGGACGAGCTCCACCTTTTCCAGCGTGTCGTCATCATGCGAGGCGAGCACGATGCCACGAGCCCGCGCACGGGCTGAAAGGTCCTGCAGGGCGTTCAGCACATCGCCCTGGCCCTTGCGGCCGGCCATGCGCTTGCCGACGACCTCGGATGCCGCGGCAACCGACATGCCGCGCTCCTTGGCGATGCGGGCGATGTAGAGTTCGACGTCGCGGTACTGTCCCTGTCCGGGCGTGTGATCCATCAGCGAGATCAGGTGCAGCCTGCCTGTGTCCATCAGCTTTTGCAGCATGGGAACCGCCGGGGTGAAGGTCACCTCGAAGCGGGCATGGATGCGGTGATCGACCAGCAGGTCGTCCTTCATTGCGGTCATGGTGTCGATGATCGTGCTCGTATGATCTTCCGAACGCAGCACGCCGCTGGTGACGCTGGCACCGATGAAGGAGAGCGCGGCATAGGCGGTGGTGACGCCGCATGAGGCGAGCTTCTTGTCGAGCTCGGCGATGCCGATCCGCATCGGCACGTGGACGCCGATGCGCGGCTCGACTTCCCGCTCCACCATGTCGCCATGCATGTCGATGAAGCCGGGCAGCAACAGGCGGCCGCCACCCGATATGTCGGCCTGCTCAACGGGTTCGTCGCGAATCTCGGCGATCCTGCCGTTCTCGATCCTGATGGCGCCGCAGGCAACGACGCGGTCGCGCAGGACAATTTCGAATTCACTCAGCCACATCTAATGTCTCTCGCTGTCATATCGCTTGCAAAGGAAGCGGTTTCAAAGATGGATTTCGCGGTCGACGAGGCCGGCGACATCGTCGCGGACGATTTATCGCGAACATGCGTGTCTATCGCTAATGATACCTGAAGCTTGGCGTGAACGAGTTGCCGGGTGTCGGGGCTGCCGATTCTGGAGATCTGCTCGGCAAGCCCATCGTCATAGTGGGGCCGGCTATCGATCTTATGACAGTATAGTCATAAGAGGCCAGCATCATGGTGATGCGGCGATCGTGCTGCGGCCTATCCGAAAAAAGCGCCCATCTTGGCGCGCTTGGGACGTATGCGGTGTTCGATTTGGCGCATCGTGGTGCCGGATCCGGTTCTCGGGCCTGACGATTGTCCTGGCGATGCTTTTCCTGCCGCAGGAGCTGATGCGGAGTTTGGGGCAGGGTGGCCGCCTCGGTTTAGGGCGGAGCTCGATCGGCGGGCTGCCGCTGGCGGTGGATGGCGGGAGTAAACCCGCCATCCTTCTCCGATAGGGGAGCCGGACTAATTTCCGAGCGGCTTCGCCGTCTGGGCCGCCTCTTCGATGAGTTCGGCAACCGCACCGGGTTTCGACACGTATATGGCGTGGCTGCCCGGAACCTCGACGACCGTGGAGCCGGCGCGCTTGGACATGGCGCGCTGGGCATCCGGCGGGATCATCTTGTCTTCCGTCGCCACCAGGTACCAGCTCGGCTTCACCTTCCAGGCAGGCGCGCTGACCTTGCCCTCCAGCGCGGCCACGGCCCAGGGAACCTGGGAGTCGGCCATGAAGGAAGCGAGGTCCGGGCGGACATCGGCGGCGAACGACGCGGCGAACTTGCCCCGATCGAGGAACAGGAATCCATCGACCGGCGCCAGGATCGGCGGCACCGGAGCGCCGGGCGGCGGGTTGGCGATCAGGCTCGAGACGGATTCGCCGGCATCCGGCGCAAAGGCGGTGATGTAGACCACGCCCGCCACCTTGGGATCGGTGCCGGCTTCCGAAACGACGACGCCGCCATAGGAATGGCCGACGAGGATGACGTTGCCCGATGCCGCGGCGATCGCGCGCTTGGTGACGGAGACGTCGTCGGCGAGCGATGTGGTCGGGTTCTGGACGATGGTGACCTCATAGCCATCCTTCTTGAGGATGTCATAGACGCCTTCCCAGCCGGACCCATCGACAAATCCGCCATGGACCAGCACGATGGATTTCACTGGGGCGGCGATTGCGCCGGTTGCCGACATGCCCAGTGCAAGCGCGGCAGCCGAGACGAGTGCGGTTAAAGCAGTCGACATTGAAGTTTCTCCTTTGGAACCTGGTTGCGGCGGCAAGTTCATCGCGAACTCTTCACCGGCCCACGGTAGGGCTGCTTTCAGCATCAGCCGATTGAACGATCCTGCGGTGCAGGGGTCCCGGCGGATCCTTGGCCGGCCTTTGGTGCGGCGCTGGAGAAGGTGTCTTGAAACGGCACTCGCGTATTGAAGCGATGCCGAATAATCTGCGAACAATTTCCTAAGGCGCGCCAGCACCCAGAAAATGTCGAAGCAAGCAATCGTTTTTGGCCCGTTTACGCTGGACCCTTACAAGGGGACGTTGCTGCGCGAGGGAGAGCCCGTGGCGCTGGGCCGCCGGGGCATTCTGCTCTTGGACGCACTGCTCAAGCGACAGGGCGAGATCCTGACCAAGACCGAGCTGATGGACGCCGGCTGGCAGGGCAGCGTCGTCGAGGAGAGCAATCTTTCGGTGCAGATCGCGCTGCTGCGCAAGGCGCTTGGACCGATGCCGGACGGCGGGGAATGGATCGCGACGGTGCCCCGCATCGGCTATCGCTTTCTCGGGCCAGGCCTCGATGAAGCCAACAAGACGATCCAGCCGCAGACGAAGCCGTCGCTTGCCGTTCTTCCGCTCACCAGCCTCAGCACCGACATCGAACAGGAATATTTCGCCGACGGGCTCGCCGAGGAGATCATAACGATGTTGTCGAAGCTCTCCGGGCTGGTCGTCATCGCCCGCAGCTCGAGCTTCGCCTACAAGGGAAAATCGGTCGACATCCGCACCGTCGCCAGGGATCTCGGCGTCCGCTATGTCCTGGCGGGAAGCGTGCGCAGGAGCGGCAGCCGCCTGCGGATCGTCGCGCAGCTGAGCGACGGCGAGACGGGCGCGCACATATGGGCCGAAAGCTACGACCGCGAGCTGGCGGACATGTTCGCGGTGCAGGAGGAAGTGGCCCGCAAGATCGTCGGCGAACTCCACATCGCCTTGAACCCGAAGGAAGCGGCCCAATGGCCTGGAATCACCTCGGCCGGAACCACCGACATCGAGGCGTATGACTGCTTCCTGCGAGGCCGCGCGATGCAACGTGGGGCGACGCAGAATGCCGATGTCTTCAGGCGGACGGCGGAGCTGTTTCGCGAGGCGATCGACCATGATCCCGCCTATGCCGCGCCCTACGCCGCGCTCGCGATGGCAATGGCGCATGCCTATTACAATCGCTGGGTGAGCGAACCCGGTTGCGCGCTGGCCGAGGCCGGCAGGCTGGTCGATGAAGCCATCGATCGAGACCCGAACGACCCGTTTCCGCATGGCGTTGCCGCCCTGGTTTCGATGTACCGGAAGGACTTCGAACGCTGGACAGCGGAGGTCGAGATGTCACTGGCGCTCAATCCCAACTTCGCGCCCTCGCTGTCGCTGCGCGGCATGCTCAACATGTATTCGGGAAAGCCCCTGGCGGCGATCGCGGACATGGAGCGGGCAATCCGTCTCGACCCGCTCTATTCGCATCTGTATCTGCACCAACTGGGAGTGGCGCACCTGATCGCCGGCAAATACGAAACCGCGGCCGCCTTGCTGCGCGAGCGCATCCTGCTGGTTCCCAAAACCGACATGAGCCGCGCCTATCTTGCGGCGGTGCTTGGCCTGCTGGACGATGGCGAGGGCGCGCGCCAGGTCTGGAGCGAATTGATGGCGGTCAACCCGGATTATTCGTTTGCGGAAGCCATTGGCCAGATGCCCTTCAGGAACCCGGAGGATGTGGAGAGGATCAAGAGCGGGCTTCAAAGGGCGGGCCTGCCTGTTTGAAAGCTAGGCCAGTCTGAAGGCCAGGCCGGAGTGCTGTCGGCGTGGCTTCGATATACCGCCACAAAGCATTGAAATAAATCGTTCGTTGGCGTTCGGCATCCAAGGAGTATCCCTGCCACGGGCGCTATGTGGAAGCCGCGCCGTGACCGGAAGGCGTCACGGCTTTCCTGCTTCTTGTGCTACCTTTCTTCTGCGCCGATTGGTGTGCGACTGCGCGACGGCTATCTTTAGCTCGGGTGTGATCTCCAACGGCGCATTCTCTGCCCCATGGGGGGTCTGCAGCCCCTGGACGTGGACGGTCGGAAATGGCAGTTCGATACCCTGCTCCTTGAAGGCTTGGCGGATTCGTACATAGAATTTGCGTTTCATACCGAAGGCGCCTCCAGGTCTGGTTTTGACCTTGACCCTCAATACGATGCCATACTCGCCGAACTCCTGTACGCCCTGCATCTTGATCGGTTCGAGCACCCAGTTTTTGAATTCGGGATCTTCCGCCAGTTCGAGGCCGATCCGCTTGATCAGCTTGCGGGCGAAGTCGATATCGGTGTCGTAGCCGACGGTGATGTTGAATTTGTCCGTGACCCAGTCACGGCTCTGGTTCTGGACCGCCCCGAGTTCGCCGAAAGGTATTGTGAACAGCGGGCCACGATGGTGGCGCAGCTTCACCGAGCGCAGTGAAAAGCTCTCCACCGTTCCGACATAACGGCCGGATGTAATATATTCGCCGACGCGAAACGCATCGTCGAGCAGAAAAAACACGCCTGAAATGACATCCTTGACGATGGTTTGAGCCCCAAATCCGACGGCGACACCAACGACGCCGGCGCCAGCGATCAACGGGCCGATCTGGATACCCACCGAGGCGAGTATCATCAGCACCGCCATCACCACGATCAAGGCGAGCAGAATGTTCTGGATGATCGGCAAGAGCGTGCGCAGCCGCGCCTGCTGAGGATCGAGGGGCGGGACCTCCTCGTCGCCGATCACCGCGTGCGGCGTTTCGATGCCCAGCTTTCGTTCGATCAGGGCTTTGATGATTGACCAGCCGAAATCGGCGGCAAGCGCAATGACCATGACATTGATCAAGCCGCGCAATATGAGCGTGGTCGTCGGATCGCTGCCTTCCATGGACTGCATGTCCAGGCCCCAGACACGCGCCAGAAAATAGGCCGCGGCCAGGATCAAGATCATCCGGAGTCCACGATCGATGGCAGCGATCGTCACCGCCGGGATCGTCGGCCGGCCAGCATCTTCCGAACCCGGCCGCAGGACGAAATTGACCCCGCGCTGCGTCAGCACGATTGCCAAGGGCAGGAAGAACGCGGCGAAGGTAAACCAGAAGAGTGTACTGAGGCCGGCGATGCGCTGCAGGAACAGAACGACGAAATAGCAAGTCAATAACCACGTCGCTGCCGTGTGACCGCTTTGGTGTGCAGCCTCCCGCTGTGTCCTTGGCCGACGCCAAACGGCAAGCAGCAAGAGCAGCAGCAGCACGAAATCGGCGCCCGTCGACAGCACTAGCATTCCGTCCCGATCGATGCCGAGACCCGGCAAGAGGAGAAACGCGGCGGCGAAGAAGGCGAAGACGCCGACGATCCGGGATAGCCAATAGGTCCAATGGTCGGCCGTTTCGTTGGTGATCGGCAAGGCACGAACCTCGACGGCGTTCTCGACGTTCATGAAGGAAGGGACGAGCAGGGCTGTGACGTACATGCGCACACCCCATGTAACGACCGCAGCCATCAGAAATGTCAGGACAATTTCGCGGATAAGCATCGGCCAGTCGAACAACATGAACGCGCCGGCGCTGCCCAGGGCGAACGAGACGATCAGCATGCTGGAATAAAGCGTGCGGCCGCCAATCTTCTTGGCTCGCCCAGCGGGGGTGTCCTTCGGCTGCGCGATGATCCAAAGACGAAATGGACGGGTGAGCCTGTACGTTGCCCAGGTGAGCGCCAGCCCGGCAGCGATGAACATCGCAATCAGCAAGAGTACGCCGGCAGATCCCTTGCTGGACATATCGTCCATGGTCGCTGCCCGAACGCGAGCGAACTGGCCTGGCAGCGAGGGCAAGGTTCGCCCGATTCTTTCGATATGATGCCTGATCCGATCGAGCATCGAGGATGCCATCGTATTCATTTGGCCTGGTGCGGCCACCGCATCCGACGATACGCCGGCCGGCGAAGCTCCTGCCTCGGCAGGCGCTTGCGTCGCCCCGGCGTCCTGATTTCGTTGTGCGGCCACCCAGGCCTTCACCGACGGGTCGTCGAGAAGCTCGAACAGCTGTTTGACCTTTTCAGTCGGGACACTCGCCGGCGCCTGCGCCTGCGTCGGACCAGCCAACAAGAGGGCGATCCCAAAAACGAGCGGCCTGGCAATCAGGGCAAACATCGCCGTCAGAACTCCGAGACGCCGTGCCGGGCGCGCCAGGTTCCTGGCGCCCAGTCGTCGAATCGTGAGTGGCATGGTGCTGTAGCCTTCCGGTCAAATCGACGAGCAACGACTTTTATGTCCGTCGTCGCTCCTACCTTGAAGAAACCGATGTTGTGGTGCAAGCCTCATCGTTCCGAGCCAGACCGTTGCATGACGGTCGATAATGCGGACGGACGGCGAACGCACCACCGGGTGGTCTGTGTCGGTCAAGGATGGTCGCAGTCGAAAGCAACCCGTTGCACGTCCGCTATTGCTCTCTGATTTGCCATCAGACGCCGCGGAAGCTGATCTAAGCCAACCTCACCCCAGCAGATTGCGCGCCGTGCGCATGAAAATCCTTGACCCGATCGGGATCAGGTCATCGGGAAAATCATAGTCCGGATTGTGCAGGGCAGGGTGCTTCTCGCCGGCGCCGAGGAAGAACATGGCCGAAGGGGCGCCGTGGCCGAACAGGCCGAAATCTTCCGAGGCGCGCATCGGCAGGGCTTCCTGCCCGTGCACGACGCCTTCTTCGTCGAGGGCGCGCCGCAGGTGCTCCACCGCGTCCGGCGCGTTGACGCTGGCGACGAAGATCTCGTGATAGTCCCAGCAGGCGGAGAGGCCGTGGCGGGCGGCGATCTCCTTGACCAGCGCCTCGGCGGCGGCGCACAGATCCGCCATGCGCTCGTCGCGCCGCGTGCGCAGCGTCGCCCAGACTTCCGCATGGGCAGGCGCGATGCCGAACACGGCTTCGCCCATCTCGGCATGGGTGACGGTGACCATGGAGAAATCGTCATCGGCGAAGGTCGCGCGGCCGAGTGCGGGCAAAGCCGGCATCAGCTCCGAGATCGCCGGCATCGGCGAGATGCCGGTTTCGGGCATGGAGGAATGCGCGGTCTTGCCCTCCAGCACGATGCGCATGCCGCGCGAGGCGCAGTTGACCACGCCGGGTTTCAGCCGCACCTCGCCGAACGGCACGCCGGGCAGATTGTGCAGCGAAAAGGCGAAATCCGGCGCGATCTCGCCGAAGCGCGGATCGGCGACGACGCCGGCCGCGCCATTGCCGGTCTCCTCCGCCGGCTGGAACATCAGCACGACGCGGCCGCTTGCCGGCCGCTGGCGGCCGAGCTGGCGGCCAAGCGACGCCAGGATCGCGGTGTGTCCGTCATGGCCGCACATATGCGACTTGCCGGGCACCTGCGAGGCATGCGGCACGCCGGAAAGCTCCGCGATCGGCAGTGCGTCGAGTTCGGAACGGAACAGCACCGTAGGCCCGGTCTTGCCGCTGTCGTAGATGGCGGCCACGCCATGCCCGCCGAGGCCGGTCAGCACCTTGTCCGGCGCGGTATCGGCAAGGAAGGCGACGACCTCCTTGGCCGTGTTCTCTTCCTCGTTCGAGATTTCCGGCTGCCGGTGCAGCTTGCGCCGCCATTCGGTTAGCTCGACGATGTCCCGGTTGGTGAGGGTCATGCTTCTTGGCCTCCGCTGCGTTCTTCGTGACATGCCGGTCACAAGGCGAGGACAATCGCATAGGGCGCTCCCCCTCTCCGTCCGCTGCGCGGCCACCTCTCCCCACTTTGTTGGGGGCGAGGAACCAAGCCTCCCAAAGCCGCGACTTCGGAGATTGGCGTTTCCTCGCCCCCATGTAATGGGGGAGAGGTGGCCGCGCAGCGGACGGAGAGGGGCCGGCGCTGCCGTATGCGATTGCACTGCCCTTTGGCCGGAGAG
>NZ_VFVX01000037.1:0-52905 GCF_006442395.1 Mesorhizobium sp. B2-3-5
CCGCTACAATGCGAAAACTGCTCACAATCCTCAACGCCATGATCAGGGACCAAAAACCATGGCAACCCGCTTGAAATACAAGACAGTCGCTCTCCCCGTATAGCGACGGGGAGAGGGGGCTGTCCGCAACGTGGCTCATTTCCTGCAAAGTTTGTGATTTGCGAAATCATCGGCAGCGGGTGTCCTTCTCCCCGTCACTATACGGGGAGAAGTGCCCGGCAGGGCGATGAGGGGCGGCGCCAACATTGATGGAAAACAGCCTGCCAGGCCCGCCTCAAATCGTCTGTTTCTTGCCATCCTTCGTCGGCATCAGGTCGACGCCGTTGATCTTGCCGATATGGGTCGCCAGCATCGGCACGAACTGCTCGGTCGGGCCGGTGGCGTGAGCGCCGGCGAAGGAATTCTTGGTGGCGTTGCCGAGCGGGTTGGCGATGCCGGCCGCGCCCGCCATGGACTCCAGATAGGTCAGGTCCTTGAAGGCGTTGGCGATGGTGAATTTATGGGCGTCGCGGTCGCCCTCCAGCGTCCAGCGCATGAAGGTCTGGTAGAAGGGGCAGTCCATGCGGCCGTTGCGGATGACGCTGTCGAAGCGCGGTGGCGAGATGCCGACCTTTTCAGCCAGCGCCAAGGCCTCGGAATAGATGGCGGCGTAGCCGAGCGAGATGAAATTGTTGAGCAGCTTCATGCGGTGGCCATCGCCGGTGTCGCCGATATGGACGATGCGGCCAGCCCAGGTTTCGATCACCGGCTTCACCCTGGCAAAGACGGCGTCGGGCGCGCCGACCATGGCGTCGAGAGTGCCTTCCCAGGCTTCCTTCGGCGTGCGGCTCAACGGCGCGTCGACATAGTCGATACCAAGCGCCTTGAGTTCGGCCGCAAGGGCCACGGTGGAGACCGGGTCCGAGGTCGAGCAATCAATGACGATCGAGCCTTTCTTCAAGCCTTCCTTGAGGCCGCCGGGGCCGCGGATGATGGCTTCCACTTCGCGCGAACCGGTGACGCAGATGAAGACGATATCGGATGCCGCCGCGACGTCGCGCGACGACGTCGCTTCCTGGGCACCCCGGCCCAGAAGGTCTTCCGCCGGCTTGCGGTTCTTGCGGCCAAGGAATGTCAGGGGATAGCCCTTGTCGACGATGTTCTTGGCGATGCCGTGTCCCATCAGGCCAAGGCCGATGAAGCCGATCTTTTCGCGCGCGGCGGTGGTGTTCATGTCATCCGTCCTGTCGGGGATTATCGATAATTGCGCTGTCGTTTTAGCCTTGAGTGGTTGCGAAATGCAATATTGTCTGACAATAGACGGGAATTCCAGAGCCTGCGAGGAGACCAGAATGACGAAGCGCATCATGTTCACCGGCGGCAGCGGCAAGGCTGGGCGCCATGTCGTGCAATATCTTGTCGAGCAGGGTTGCCAGGTGCTCAACATCGACACCAGGCCGCTCGACAATCCCAAGGTCCGCACGCTGATCACCGACATCACCGACAGCGGGCAGGTATTCAACGCGCTGTCGAGCTATATGGGCCTGCATGAATTCGATCCGTCGCTGCGTCCCCAGCCGGTCGACGCGGTGGTGCACTTCGCCGCCATCCCGCGCATCATGATCACGCCCGACAATGAGGTGTTCCGCATCAACGCGATGGGCACCTATAACGTCATCGAAGCCGCGGTGAAACTTGGCATCCGCAAGGTCATCATCGCCTCTTCAGAGACGACCTACGGGCTCGTTTTCGCCAACGAGCCGCGCAACCCCACGCATTTCCCGCTCGACGAGGAGTATGACGTCGACCCGATGGACAGCTACGCGCTGTCCAAGGTCGTCAACGAGAAGACGGCGCGTGCCTTCGCGCTGCGCAGCGGCATCGACATCTATGCCTTGCGCATCGGCAATGTCATCGAACCGCATGAATACCAGTTGTTCCCGAAATGGTTCGCCGATCCGGGTTTCCGCAAGCGCATTGCCTGGAGCTATGTCGATGCGCGCGACCTTGGCCAGATCACGCTGCGCGCCATCGAGAAGGATGGGCTCGGCTACCAGGTGTTCAACGCCGCCAATGACGACACCTCGTCGGACCTGCCGACGGCGGAGCTGCTGGAGCGCTTTTATCCCGGCGTGCCGGTCAAGGGCGAGTTAGGCGAATACGAGACGCTGCTGTCGAACCGCAAGGCCCGCGACATGCTCGGCTTCCGCCCGGAGCACAGCTGGCGCAAGTATGTCAAAACGGCCTGAGCGAGCGAGCAAACCGGGCTGGGCTGTGCATAGCGGCGGGCTTTGCGGCCCAACCGCCCGGGGGTGCTTGACAGCTTTCGCAAACCGGCCTTTCTGAAGTGTATGCGGGACGCAAAGCCGAACAAGGAAAAATCGCCAAAAAGGGCGACAGCCGCCGAACGGTCCTCCGGTGTTCGCCGGCCCGACGCGCCGCGTATTCCTGGCGCCAGCGTGCACACGTCGCTGGCGAGCGAAATTGGCCTGAGGATCGTGCGCGGCGACTATCCGCCCGGCACCATCCTGCCCAATGAAGCGAAGTGGTCGGAGACTTTCAACGTCAGCCGCTCGGCGGTGCGCGAGGCGATCAAGATGCTGATGGCCAAAAGCCTGCTTGCCTCACGCCCCAAGATCGGCAGTTGGGTCGAGCCCAAGGAGCGCTGGAACCTGCTCGATCGCGACGTGCTCGCCTGGTACGCGACCTCGCCGGATCGGGAAGTCTTCCTCAAGACGGTACAGGAGTTCCGCCACATCATCGAGCCGGAAGCGACGGCATTCGCCGCCATGCGGCGGACCGACGAGCAGATGGTCGAGATCAGCCAGGCCTGCCGCGAGATGGGGGAGGCGGCCAGCCTGCAGGAGCGCACGCGTGCCGACACGCGATTCCACCTCGCCATTCTGCGGGCCTCCGGCAACGACCTTTTGGTGCCGCTCGGCGTGCTGATCGAATCCGCCTTCGACCATCTCTTCACCTATACGACGCGGGCGGTGGACGACCTGAACTACGCGCAGAAACTGCATGAGGCGATCGAGAAGAACATCCGCCTGCAGCGGCCGGACGCGGCGCGCGCCGCGGTGCGGAAACTGCTCGCCAACACCGACCACGTGATCAAATCACGCTAAGCCCGAGCTGACTGCTAATCCTCTTTTTCGCGGCCGAAGGCCACGCGCAGTTCGTCCTTGGCGCGCTCGAGCACTTGTCTGCGTGCGGCGGGCAGGTTCTTGCCGGCGCGGTTGATGTAGAAATTCAGCATCGACATGGCGGACTGGAATGGTTCGGCCTTGCGGCGATGACTGTGTTCGGCCGAGCGCTTGAGCGATGTGGCGATTTTCTTGGCATCGTCGGATTCGAAGATATGATCCTCGATATCCATCGCGTCGCTGTGCTCGGTCACTTCGGCCGACCATTTCTTCTTGGTTGCGGTCATGACGGGGCTCCTTTGCAGGTTGCTGGTCGCAAAACTCCATGGACTGGCGTCGGTTCCCGCGTCCCGCCTGCTCTGGAGCCACCGATTTGCCCGCCGTGGCGCTGCTGTAGGCCCAGAATGCGCCGATAGTGGCGGTAACGGCAGCCGATTTCGAGATCGCCGACAGGAAACGCCTTGACCCGAACCGACTTGAGCCGGCCGCCCCCCGGTATCGACAGCTCCTATGCCTGGATGCGGCTCGCCATCTCGATGCTGCTGGCGACGATCGGCGGCGTCGGCATGTGGGCCGTTGTCGTGGTGCTGCCCGCCGTGCAGGCCGAGTTCGGCATCGACCGCGCCGCGGCATCCATGCCCTACACCGCGACCATGGTCGGCTTCGCCGCCGGCAACGTGCTGGTCGGTCGGGCCATCGACCGCATGGGCTACTGGATGCCGGCACTGCTCTCGTCTGTCGCGCTCGCCGCCGGCTTCCTGCTCGCGGCGCTGTCGACATCGATCCTGCAATTCACCCTTGCCCAGGGGTTGCTGATCGGTGTCGGTACGTCGGCGATCTTCGGCCCGCTGATTGCCGACATCTCGCACTGGTTCAACCGTCGGCGCGGTGTCGCGGTGACCGCGGCCGCGGCCGGCAACTATCTTGCCGGGACGATCTGGCCGACCATCATGCCCACGCTGATGAAGGCGGAAGGCTGGCGTTTCACCTATGCGGCGATCGGTATCGTCTGCCTGGTGACCATGGTGCCGCTGGTGCTGATGCTGCGGCGCGGCGCTCCGGAGGCGGCGGCCGCCGGTTCGCCAGGAAGCCGGCTGGTGCAGCCGATCTCCTTGTCGCCCGCGACGCTGCAGGTGCTGCTGGTCGTCGCCGGCCTGGGCTGCTGCGTGGCGATGTCGATGCCGCAGGTGCATATCGTCGCCTATTGCATGGATCTCGGCTACGGCGTGGCGCACGGCGCCGACATGCTGTCGATCATGATGGCGGCGGGCGTCGTCAGCCGGCTTGCCTCGGGCTTTGTCGCCGACCGGATCGGCGGCGTGAAGACGCTGCTCATAGGCTCGGTGCTGCAGTGCCTGTCGCTGTTCTTCTACATCCCGTTCGACGGGCTCGCCTCGCTCTATGTCGTGTCGCTGGTCTTCGGCCTGTCGCAGGGCGGCATCGTGCCTTGCTACGCAATCATCGTGCGCGAGTACATGCCCGCCAGGGAAGCCGGCCAGCGCATCGGCATCGTCATGATGGCAACCATCTTCGGCATGGCGATCGGCGGTTGGATGTCGGGCTGGATTTACGACCTGACCGGCTCCTACGCCGCCGCATTCCTGAACGGCATCGCCTGGAACCTGCTCAACATACTGGCCATGGTGCTGGTGCTCTGGAAGGCAAAGCACAGGACCGCCGCAGCAGTCTGAGGCAAGGGACGGGGCGTGGCCCTCGATCACCCTCGGCTTGACAATGGCCAGTCACTGCGCGACGCCAGAGGCCGAGGGGCGCGGCAGCAGGCCGGTGAGATGACGACAGCTGGAATGATCGTATTGCAGCCGCGCTTCGGCGGCCATGCGCACGGGCCATGGCCTTGATCAAGCCGCGCTCGCGCCGCGGAGGCGGCCGCCCAACCATAGCGGACGTCGCGCGCAAGGCCGGCGTCGGCGCCATCACCGTGTCGCGCGCACTGCGCGAGCCGGAACGGGTCAGCCAAGATTTACGCCGCCAGATCCAGGCCGCTGTCGACGAACTCGGCTATGTGCCGGATCCCAATGCGCGGGCCCTGGCCTCGGCGCGTGCCGAGGTGTTCGGCGTGCTGGTGCCGTCGCTTACCAACAATGTCTTCGCCGAGGTGGTGCGCGGCATCTATGACAGCCTGTCGGACAGCCCGTTCCGGATACAGCTCGGCAACACGCATTATTCGGGGCTGGAGGAAGAGCGGCTGCTGCAGGTGTTCGGCTCCCAGCGGCCCGCGGCGCTGATCGTGGCCGGCATCGACCAGACGCCGAGCTCGCGAAAGCTCCTGGAGAATGCCGGTTGCCCGGTGGTGCAGGTCATGGAGACCGGGCCCGATCCGATCGACATGATGGTTGGTTTCTCGCATCTCGATGGCGGCAGGAGGGCGACCGAACATCTGATCGAAGTGGGGTATCGCCGCATCGGCTTCATCGGCGCGCGCATGGATCCGCGCTCGCAGCGGCGTCTGGCCGGCTACCGCGCGGCGATGGAGAAGGCCGGCCTGTTCAATCCGCGTCTGGTAACGACCACGCCGGTGCCGTCCAGCGTATCGCTTGGCCGCGACCTGTTTCGCGATGCCCTGGCCAAGATGCCGACGCTCGACGGCGTCTTCTGCAACAATGACGACATCGCACTCGGGGTGCTGTTCGAATGCCACCGCGCCGCGATCGGAGTGCCGAACACAATCGGCATCGTCGGCTTCAATGATCTTGACATGATGCAGGTGGCCTTTCCTTCGATCACCAGCGTCCGCACACATCGTTATGAAATCGGCAGGCGCGCGGTCGCCATGGCGCTGACGGCGATCGCCGGTGACAGGCCGCGGGAGCGGATCGTCGACCTCGGCTTCGAACTGCAACGGCGCGAGAGCACGGCACGCTGAAAACATTTTAGAACCTGCTGATATAACACTTTACAGCCCTTCTTGGTAGCGCTACCATTCGTCGGCGGCCTGAAGTCGAGTGTGCTGTTTATTATATATAAGCGACAGATGATCCTTGTTTATTATTGATAATATGATAGTTTCGTTGCCGCTCAAAAGAGCGGCAGGGCCCACAGGGGCGATCAGGTCGGCGCCGGCCACCTGACATGCGAGCGGGCCGGGGCAGGAGGTGCTTGGGAACGCGTCATCGTATCGCAGCCAAACAAACAAATCAGAACTGCAACTGGGAGGAATATCAATGATCAAGTCACTCGTCGGTGGCATCGTTGCCGCCACTGCATTCGTCATGTTGAGCTCGGCGGCGATGGCCGCAGGCCCAGAAATCGTCAAGGGACCAGCAGCCGAGCCGGACTGCTTCGCCCCATGGGCAACCGATACGCAATTCTTCAAGTTCCCCAAGAAGCCCGGCCCATACCGGATTGCACTTGCAAACGGCTATATCGCCAACACCTGGCGTATCCAGATGGTACAGACCGCCAAAGCCTATGCCGCACAGCCGGACGTCGCCAAGAAGCTGAAGGAATTCAAGGTTGTGTCGACCGGCGAGGATGTTCCGGCGCAGATATCCGCGATCAACAACTTCATCGATTCCGGCTTTGACGCGATCGTCGTCAACGCGCAGAATCCGACGGCCTTCGGGCCAGTCATCAAGCGCGCCAAGGAAGCGGGGGTCGTGCTCGTCGCCTTTGACAACATCCTCGACACCAAGGAGGCCATCAACGTCAATGTCGACCAGAAGGGCCTTGGCCAATTGTGGGGCAAGTGGCTGGTCTCGCATGTTCCCAATGGCGGCAAGGTGCTCGAAGTGCGCGGCGTGGCCGGCACTTCCGTGGACACGGACCGTCATGCCGGCATCCACGAGGTGCTGGACGGTTCCGGCAAGAAATGGGCCGTCACAGAGGTCGTCGGCAAATGGGACGACAGTGTGGCTCAGAAGGCGACCGCCGACGCGATCGCCACCAACGGTCCGTTCGACGGCATCACCGGCCAGGGCGGCGACACCGGCATCGTACAGGCGATGATGGACGCCAAGCATCCATTCGTGCCATTCGGCGGCGAAACGGAGAACGGCTTCCGCAAGTTCTGCGCCGCGCATGCGGCGGATGGGCTCAAATGCTCGTCAGCCGGAACTGGACCAGCCCAGGTCGCCGTCGCCATCAAAACGGCGATAGCTGCCCTTGAAGGCAATGTCGTGCCCCAGTCGGTCAAGCTGCCGTTGGCGATCGTCGAGGATCCCAACTTCAAGGCCGGCCAGGATTTCTTCCCCGACCAGTCCGACAATTTCTTCGTCGGCAATTCCTTCCCCACCTGCGGCATCAATTTCACAGCCCAGGAAATCATGGGCCAGACCAAGGAGAACAAGTAGTCGGACAGGCCGGTGGCGCGGGGGGCAAACCCGCGGCATCGGCCGCATGCGTCAATCGGAAATAGCCTGGGAGGGCTGATGGACAGCGCGGTTCCGCTCTTGCGCGTGGAAGACGTATCCAAACGCTATGGTGGCGTACGGGCGCTGGAGAAGGCTGATCTGTCGGTTTCCATCGGCAGCATCCATGCCATCCTCGGTGAAAACGGTGCCGGCAAGTCGACGCTGATCAAGGTCGTGGCCGGCGTCGTGGCCCCCGACGAGGGCCGCATGCTGTTGGATGGACGTGAGGTGACCTTCGCCTCGCCGGCGGCGGCAAACCAGGCCGGCATCGTCTGCATCTTCCAGGAGCTCTCGCTCATCCCTGAGCTCAGCGTCGCCGACAATATCGTCATCTCCGACCCGCCCAAGCGCTTCGGCATGATCGACCGCAAGGCCCAGCGCCGCATTGCGGAAGTCGCGCTGGCGCGGGCGGGCGCGGCCGACATCCATCCGCAGGCGTTGGTCAAGGACCTGCCGCTGTCACGCCGGCAGATGGTCGAGATCGCCAAGGCGCTGGCCAGGAAGCCGCGCATCCTGATCCTTGACGAAGCGACCTCGGCGCTGACAGCCGGGGATGTCTCGAAGATATTCGGTGTCCTGAAGCGGCTGCGTTCGGAAGGGCTGGCGCTGCTCTATATCTCGCATCGCATGAACGAGATCGCCGAACTCGCCGACCAGTGCACGGTGTTCCGCAATGGCCGTAACGTCGCCAGCTACAAGGCCGGCTCGAAGAGCGACAATGAGGTGGTCGAGCTGATGATCGGCCGCGAATACAGCCACATCTTCCCGCCCAAGCTGCCGGCGGCTCCGGCCAGCGTCGCCCCTAGGCTTGAGGCGCGCAAGCTCAGTTGGACGGACCGGCTGGACAATATTTCGCTGCGCGTCAGGGCGGGAGAGGTGGTCGGGCTTGGCGGGCTCGACGGCCAGGGCCAGCGCGAATTGCTGCTCGCCTTATTTGGCGTGCTGCGTGGTCTTTCCGGCCAAATCCTGGTCGACGGCAAGCCCGTGGCGATCAGCAGTCCCGCAGCCGCGAGGCAGGACGGCATCGGCATGGCGCTCATCCCTGAAGACCGCAAGACCGAAGGCCTGATGCTGCCGATGACGGTGCGCGAGAACCTGTCTTTCGCCTCGCTCGACCGGCTGTCGAAGGGCGGCATCATCGACCGCGCCGCCGAACAGCGGCTGATCGACGATATGGTTGGCCTTCTGGCGATCAAAACCGCCGGTCTCGACATTCCGGTCGGCGCGCTGTCGGGCGGCAACCAGCAGAAGGTGGTCATCGCCAAATGGCTGATGCGCCAGCCGCGCATCATCCTGCTCAACGATCCGACGCGCGGCATCGATGTCGGCACCAAACAGGAGATCTATCAGCTGATGCGCAAGCTGGCGGATGCCGGGGCGGCGATCCTGTTCTATTCGACCGACTATGACGAGCTGATCGGCTGCTGCGACCGGGTGCTGGTGCTTTACGATGGGGCGATCAAGCGCGAACTGGTCGGCGCCGAGATCACCGAGCGGGCGCTGATAGCAAGCGCGCTCAACATCCATGGCGAGGAGAGCCCGGTGGGCCTGGGAGCGGACGCGTGAAGGACTGGCGCTATTGGCTGGCCGAGCAGCGCGGAACGTTGCTCGCGCTCGGCATCTTCATCGTCATGTTCGTCATCTACACCTCGAACCATCCAGCCGGCTTCACCGCCAATGTGGTGCAGACGGCGGCGAACAAGGGCGTGCTGCTTGCCTTCGTCGCCATGGCGCAGACACTGGTGGTGATCACCGCCGGCATCGACCTGTCCGTCGGCATGATTTTCCTCCTCACCAACTGCCTGGCCTCCTGGCTTGTGGTGGGCACTCCGATCCAGACGGCGCTTGGCGTGCTTGCCGTGCTGGCGGTCGGCCTTCTGTGCGGCGCCATCAACGGCGCCGTCGTCATCTACGGACGGCTGCAGCCGATCGTCGCCACCATCGCCACAGGCGCGGTCTATTACGGCATAGGCCTTCTGCTGCGGCCGTTTCCGGGCGGTTCGGTCAATGAGGACCTGGCCGATGCGCTGACCGGCCGCGTGTTCGGCGTGGTGCCGGCGAGCCTTGTCGTGCTGCTCGCCGTCGTGCTGGTGATCTGGGTGCCGTTCAGTCGCTCGGTGCTTGGCCGCGCGGCCTATGCGGCGGGGTCGTCGGAGACGGCGGCCTATATGTCCGGCGTGCCGATCCGTCGCGGCAAGTTCGCCGCCTACGCGCTGGCCGGGCTGCTGGCCTCGATCGGTGGGCTGTTCCTGACCTTCTTCACCTATACGGGCGAGGCGGCTTATGCCAGCGGCAACGCCTACACGTTGTTCTCGATCGCCGCCGTGGTGCTGGGCGGCGTCTCGTTGTTCGGCGGCAAGGGCAGTGCCATAGGGGCGATTTTCGGCGCGCTTGCCTTCCGCACCATCGGCGACCTGTTGTTCGTGTTTGATTTCGATCCGCTCTGGCAGCCCTTGTTCCAGGGCATTATCCTGCTGGTCGCCGTCAGCCTCGGCGCCTTCGCCCTGTTTCGGGTCCGCAACCGGCTGGAGTGGTTCCTGTGAGCGAAACGACGCTTGGCGGCATTGCCGGCCGCATGCCGAAATTCATTCGTCGCGCCGATCCGGCGGTGCTGACGGCCTTTGCCTGCATCGTGGTGCTGCTGCTCCTCGGCAGCCTCTATTCGCGCAGCTTCCTGTCGCCTGAGTATCTTTTGCAGCAGCTCAAGGTGGCCGCATTTCTCGGCGTCATCGCGACCGGCATGATGCTGGTCATCCTGCTTGGCCAGATCGACCTGTCGGTGCCATGGTCGGTTGCGGCGGGAGCGATGATGGCTTGCGCGGCCGCGGCCTACGGTCCGGCCGGCGTGGCGCTGGCCATCCCGTTCGGCATCTTCTGCGGCGTGCTGATCGGCATCGTCAATGGCATCGGCGTCGCCTATCTGCGCATCCCCTCGATGATCATCACGCTCGCCACAAACGCCGTCGCGCAAGGGCTGATGGTCGTCTACACGGGGGGGTTCTCGCCACAGGATTCGGCCACGGGCGCCATGCGATATCTTGCGACAGGCTTTACCATTCCCGGCGTCCCCAACGCGGTCATCATCTGGGCGCTGATCGGTGCGGCGATGGTGTTCGTGCTGACCCGCACCGGCTTCGGCCGCACGGTCTATGGCATCGGAAACCGCGAGCGCGCGGCCTATCTCTCCGGCGTCGATACGCGGCGCGTGGTGATGATCGCCTTTGCCGTCTCCGGCGGGCTCTCCGCCTTCGGTGGCGTGCTCCTGGCCGGCTACGCGTCCAAGGCGGCACAATCGATGGGCGACGCCTACCTGCTGCCTTCGATCGCCGCCGTCGTGCTGGGCGGCACCTCGATCCTGGGCGGGCGCGGCTCCTATCTCGGCACCGTCGCCGGCGTCATCCTGATCACGCTGCTGCAATCCATCCTGTCGGTCATGCAGATGCCGGAAGCGGGACGGCAGATCATCTATGGCGTCGTCATCGTGGCCATGCTCTTGCTTTATGGCCGCGCGCCGGCAAGCCGCTGACAGTGAACGAAAGGGCAGCGCAGGCGCCGGCGGGCGCTCCCGGCTCGGCGCCTCCGGCCATCGTGGTGATGGGCGTCGCCGGCTGCGGCAAGTCGGCCGTCGGCGCCACGCTGGCCGCGGCGCTGGGTGCGGCCTTCATCGAAGGCGACAGACTGCACCCGCCTGAGAATGTCGCCCGCATGGCACGTGGCGAGCCGCTCACCGACCAGCTGCGCGAAGGCTGGCTCGATGCGATCGGCGAGCGCATCGCGGCGTCGGTTGGCAAGGGGCAAGGCGTGGTCGCCGCCTGCTCGGCGCTGAAGCGGAGTTATCGCGCACGCCTGCGCCGCTTTTGCCCTGACATCGTCTTCCTCTATCTGGAGATCGATGCCGCCACGGCCAAGCGGCGCGTCGGCAACCGCAAGGGGCATTTCATGCCGGCGAGCCTCGTCGACAGCCAGTTCGCCATCCTCGAACCGCCTGGAGCGGAAGAAGGCGCATTGACGCTCGACGCGACGCGCCCGGTTGACGAACTCGTCACCGACGCGGTCCGTTCGATACGCCGGTCATGAGGCTTCTTCGGCGCCGATGCCGACACTTGGAGCCGCCTCTGTCAGCCGCCGGCGCCCGGACCAGGACATCATCTGCTCGGGGCAATGTTTCAGGGCCTGCAGCAGACAGTCGCGCTTCAGCAGGATGTAATGCGCCTGCAAGGCAAGGTTCTTCGCTCCGTCCCTGGCTGGGTCTGTCGCCGATGTCGCCGGCAGCAGTTCGGGGCTGATCGCGGCGCGGTAGTCGCGGAAGGGAACCGCCTCGAAAGTCGACATGGCAAACAGCGCCGTCTTGCTTCTGGCGGCGAAATTCGCCGGTGCCGAGGCCAGGTGCGTCCAGCCGCTCTCGCCCATGGCGGCCTCGGTAAAGGTCGAGCCGGCATGGATGGTGTTGGTCATCAGCACAACGCCGTTCTGCCTCAGGATCTTCTGGATGCGGATCGTGACCTGATAGGCGTCGTCGCGATCGAAGACGATCCGGCTTTTCAGGAACCGGTTTTCGACACGGACCATCGCCGGGTTGAGAAAGCGCATGCCGAAAGGCGTTTCCGACACGCCATGCGTGTTGACGCTCACCTGATGCGCTTCGATGCCGGCCTCATGCAAGGCGCGCTTGCCGATGATGGTCTGGGCGGTGAACTGATCACACCAGAGGATGGCGCCGTGGCCGCGCCGCAGGGCGGCCTGCAGTCCGTCGAGCCCTTCCAACCGGATCACAGGTGACCAGCGTCTGGCAGCCAGATGCGCGGCAAGCTGCAAGCGGCGGCGATGGTGCGCGGCGAGCAAGGCCTCGAACAGCTTGCGCGCGTCGATGCCGTCGCCAAGCACGGCGCGCACGGCGCCGGCATAACCGGAAAAGTCCTTGCGCATATGGCGCTTCAGGCGAAGCCGGGACGCCCGGTCGCAGATCGGCGCCCACCAGCGCACCGGCAGCATCGCCGCGACCGCCAGATAGAAGACGGCAAGCAGGCTTTCGCGAAAATCCCGGTTGGAAAAGCGGCGCAGCCTGCCGGGATGAACCAGCTTGCGGCTGAAGAAGCGCACATGCTCGGCATATTCCGGGACAAAGATGTCGGCGATGATTTCGGTGCGAAAGCCGGCAGCCGATGGCTGCTTGCGGGCGGCTTTTCGGGATTTCGTGAACCTCGGCAGCCTCATCCACCGGCTCTAGATCTGGGATGTCAACTCGACCGGAAAATCATCATTGTCGGCATCGCGCATGGCGGCGAGGCTGCGATTGTCCAGCACCTCGGCGATTGCCTGGCGCACTTCCAGCATCATGTGCCGGACTTGGCAGGTGGCCTCGTCGCAGTCCTCGCAGCGCTGATATTGCGTGCGGCTGGCGCAAGGGATCGGCGCCAGCGGCCCGTCGAGCACGCGTACGACGTGGCCGATCTTGATCTCGGAGGCGGGGCGGGCGAGGCGATAGCCGCCTTCCTTGCCCTTGCGGCTTTGGACGAAGCCGGCATTGCGCAATTCGCCCAGGATGGCGTCGAGGAATTTCTTCGGGATGTTGTTGGCGACGGCAATGTCGTTGACGAAGGCCAATTGGCCAACCGGAAGGCTGGAAAGATGCACGAGGGCCTTGAGGCCGTATTTGCCTTTTTTCGTCAGCATGCCCAAGTCAACCCGCTAAAAACCCCAACCACCCCGCATCTGGCGGCTGTTTGTGTGTAAATGATGACGCTTTTCCCGCGCGCTGCCGTTTCGCGACAACAAGCCGCCGGATGGCACGTTAGGCGCAAACGCGTTGATTCTTTGTAACGTTTTGCACTGCCCCGGCAGAGTCCCGGCCGGAACCGGTTGCCGGCACATAAACGAAAAAGCCGGCAAAGCGCCGGCTCTCTCATCGCGTCTCGGTGCCGCGGCTCTCAGCGGCTGCCATAGGCCTGGTCGAGCAGGCCGCCGGCGGCGAAATGCTCTTTCTGGATCTTGTCCCAGCCGCCGAAGACATCTTCCACCGTCAGCAGCCGAACATCGGGGAAATCGGCCTTGTATTTGGCGGCGACGGCGGAGTCGCGGGCCCTCAGGCCATTTTCGGCGGCTATATCCTGACCCTCTGGCGTGTAAAGGAAGTCGAGATAGGTCTTGGCCAGATCACGCGTGCCGTGCTCGTCGGCGACCTTGTCGACGATCGCCACCGGGAACTCCGCCAAAAGGCTGACCGAGGGCGTGACCTGCTCGAACTTGTCGTTGCCATATTCCTTGCGGATGCCGCGCGTTTCGGACTCGAACGTGATCAGCACGTCGCCGATCTCGCGCTGCACGAAGGTGGTGGTCGCGGCGCGCCCGCCAGTATCGAAGATCGCCACGTTGTTGAACAGCTTGGTGATGAACTCCTTCACCTTGGCGTCGTCGCCCTTGAAGGCTTCCTTGGCGTAGGCGGTCGCCGCCAGATAGGTGTAGCGCGCATTGCCCGAGGTTTTCGGGTTTGGGAAGATCACCTGCACGTCGTCGCGCACCAGATCGTTCCAGTCCTTGATGTGTTTGGGATTGCCGGCGCGCACCAGGAAAGAGGGCAGCGAATAGAAAGGCGAGGCGTTGTCGGGAAAATGCTTCTGCCAGTCGGCGGAGACGAGCCCCTTCTTGACCAGGAAGTCGACGTCGGTGACCTGGTTGAAGGTGACGACATCGGCGCCAAGGCCTTCGGCGATGGCGCGCGCCTGCGCCGAGGTGCCGGCATGCGACTGGTCGATAGTCACGCTGGGATGTTTCTCGATGAAGGCCTTGTTGATCTGGACGAACAGTTCGCGGCCGACGTCGTAGGAAGCATTGAGCAGCTTGTCGGCCGACCAGGCTTGGGAGGATGCGAGGACGAGACCAGCAAAAGCTGCGATGCCGAGGAAAAATCGCTTCATGAAAACAGACTCCGGATGCAATGCGTGTATGGCTTGAAGATAGCCGTGTCGCACAGTGTAGGGCGAGGCATGGTCTCGAGACAGATTGGCTGCGCTTGGAAAAACCTTCTCTGAAATAACCTGTTCGTAGGATTCCATTCAAACGGCGTTTGCTTAATGGGCTTCGGAAACCGATCCTCCCAGACCGGCTCAGCAACGAAATAGATACACATTGTGTATGCGGCATGCTACGGTAGAGAGCAGGAGCCATCATGACCAAAAGCACAGCTGAGACCCATGCCAAGCCTGTCAATCTTCGCATCCGAGAGGATATACGCGTGGTGATTGACCGCGCCGCCAAAATACGTGGGAAAACCCGCTCGGACTTCATGATCGATGCCGCCTATCGTGCCGCCGAGGACACGCTGCTCGATCAAACATTGATCAAGGTGGATGCGGAGAGTTACCAGCACTATCTCGACATCCTGGACGAACCGCCAAGCGGCGAAGGGTTTGCACGCCTTATGAACGCAAGCAGGCCATGGCAGGGGTGATGCTGTCGGCGCCCACGCCGCTGATCGAACACCACGACATTGAACTTTTCCAGAGCGGGACGGAAAGCCTCGATCAATGGCTTCGACGCAGGGCGCGGGCCAATCAGATCAGTGGTGCATCACGGACTTACGTGGTGGCGGAAGGAGCGCGCGTCGTTGGCTATTATTGTCTCTCTTCGGGCGCGCTCGATCTGGCGGAAGCACCGGGCGCCGTTCGCCGCAACATGCCAGATCCCATTCCAATGGTCGTACTCGGACGTCTCGCCGTCGACGCCAGTTGGCAAGGAAAAGGCCTAGGTGTGGCGCTCTTGCAAGATGCTGTTCTGCGAGCCGGTCAAGCCGCGGCGATCCTGGGGATTCGTGGCATTTTCGTTCATGCGCTATCGGACGAGGCAAAAGCCTTCTACGAATATCATGGCTTTGCGGCTTCCCCTAGAAATCCAATGACCTTGGTGCTTTCCTTGAAAGGCACGTCGAGCTAGCTCGCCGGAAACAGCTTCCAGCGTCCAGGCCTGAAAGCAACCCGGCTTTTCTGCGCCGCCGGGTGGTCGACGGGCAACTCTATCTCCACCCGCTGGCGTTCGCCCCCGATCTCGAGCTCTACCCGCCGCGTGCCGGCGACGCGGCGGCTAGCGGCCACCGTGCCGGCGATGCAGCCGCTGCAGCCGTCCAGCAGTTCGACATCGTGCGGGCGGAAGTACAGCGTCGCATCGCCCGAAGGGGCATGCGGCGCCGACAGCCCGATCGGACGGTCGGCGAGCCAGATCTCGCCATTCTCGACCTTGACCGGAAGCGAGCTCGATTCGCCGATGAAGCCGTAGACGAAGGGAGAGTTTGGGGTGTCGTAGATGTCGTCGGCGGTGCCGACCTGCTCGATGCGGCCCTGGCTCATCACCACGACGCGATCGGCAAGCTCCAGCGCCTCTTCCTGGTCATGGGTGACGAAGACCGTGGTGTGGCCGGTGCGGTCGTGGATTTCGCGCAGCCAGCGGCGGAGTTCGCGGCGCACCTGCGCATCGAGTGCGCCGAACGGCTCGTCGAGCAGCAGCACCTTGGGTTCGATCGCCATGGCGCGCGCCAACGCGACACGCTGGCGCTGGCCGCCGGAGAGCTGCGCCGGATAGCGTTTCTCCAACCCTGAAAGCTGGACGAGATCGAGAAGCTCGGAGGCACGGCGGCGGATTTCCGCCGCCGGCGGGCGCGTCGGTCCGTGCCGGACCTTGAGGCCGAAACCGATATTATCGGCCACCGTCATATGGCGAAACAGCGCGTAATGCTGGAAGACGAAGCCGACATTGCGATCCTGGATCGATTTCTGCGAGGCGTCCTCGTCGCCGAAGAAGATCTTTCCGCGCGTCGGCCGCTCCAGCCCGGCGATGAGCCGCAGCAAGGTCGTCTTGCCAGACCCCGATGGCCCAAGCAACGCGATCAGCTCGCCGGACTTGATGTCGAGCGACACTTCGTGGAGCGCCGGAAAACGCTCGAACTCCTTGCGCACATTGGCAACGCGAACTTCCATCAACAGTCCCTTTGTAGTGGATGCATGCCTTTATCCCAAACCGGTAGCCGCTTTGGGCGGCATGCGTTTGTCAGTGTCCGCGCGTCGCGGCGAGTTCGGCGCCGTAACGCATCTCGAGCAATGTTTTCAACACCAGCGTGACGAGCGCCAGCCCGGCAAGCAACGAGGCGACGGCGAAGGCGCCGACGGCATTGTACTCGTTGTAGAGGATTTCGACATGCAGCGGCATGGTGTTGGTCAGGCCCCTGATATGGCCCGACACCACCGAAACCGCACCGAATTCGCCCATTGCGCGGGCGTTGCACAAAAGCACGCCGTAGAGCAGCCCCCATTTGACGTTGGGCAGCGTCACATACCAGAAGGTCTGCCAGCCATTGGCGCCGAGCGAGAGGGCCGCCTCCTCGTCGCCATTGCCCTGTTCCTGCATCAACGGGATCAGTTCGCGGGCGACGAAGGGGAAGGTGACGAACACGGTGGCCAACACGATACCGGGCACGGCGAACAAGATCTGGATGCCATGTGCCTTCAGCCACTCGCCAAGCAACCCCTGGGCGCCGAACAGCAGCACATAGACGAGGCCCGAGATAACGGGCGAGACCGAGAAGGGCAGGTCGATCAGCGTGGTCAGGAAAGCCTTGCCCTTGAACTCGAACTTGGCGATCGCCCAGGCGGCGGAAATGCCGAAGACGATGTTGAGCGGCACCGAGATCGCCGCCACCAGCAGCGTCAGCCGGATCGCTGAGCGCGTGTCGGCATTGCCGAGCGCTTCGGTATAGGCACCGATGCCCTTGGCGAAGGCTTCCTTGAAGACGATGACCAACGGCAAGAGTAGGAAGATGCCGAGGAAGGCGAAAGCGATGGCCATCAGCACGGCCTGCGCCGGGCGGCTTTCGGTCACCGCCGCCGACCTGCTCTCGTGATGCGGCTCGTAGGATTTGATCTCGGGATCAGCCATAGCGCTTGCGGCTCCATGTCTGGACCAGGTTGACGACCAGAAGCATGATGAAGGACAGCGCGAGCATGATCGCCGCGGTCGCGGTCGCCGCGGGGTAGTTGTACTCCTCGAGCCGGATGACGATCAGCAGCGGCGCGATCTCGGATTTGTAAGGCAAGTTGCCGGCGATGAAGATGACCGAGCCGTACTCGCCGACGCCGCGGGCAAAGGCCAGCGCGAAGCCGGTGACGATGGCCGGTGCCAGGCCTGGAAACAGCACACGGATGATGATCTGGAACCGGTTGGCGCCAAGCGTGGCGGCGGCTTCCTCTACCTCCTCGTCGATTTCCTCCATGATCGGCTGCACGGTGCGCACGACGAAGGGCAGGCCGATGAAGACCAGCGCGATGATGATGCCTGATGGTGTGTAGGCGACCTTGATGCCAAGCGGCGCCAGCAGATGGCCGACCCAGCCGTTCGGCGCGTAGAGGGTGGTCAGCGCGATGCCGGCGACCGCCGTCGGCAGCGCGAAGGGCAGGTCGACCATGGCATCGACGACGCGCCGGCCGGGAAAGCGGTAGCGCACCAGGACCCAGGCGACGAGCGTGCCGAAGACGACATTGACGGCAGCCGCGACGAAGGCGGTGCCGAAACTGATTTCCAGCGCGTTGATCGTGCGGCGATCGGTGGCGATCGCCCAGAACTCGGTCCAGCCAAGGGCGGCCGAGCGCCAGATCAGCCCGGATAGCGGAATGAGGATGATGAGGGTGAGGTAGGCAAGCGAGAAGCCGAGCGTCAATCCGAAACCCGGAATGACGCTCGGCTGCTTGAACCGCCACCCCGTCTGGGCGGGTGCTGTGGCCATGGAATTCTGGATCGTCCCTTTTTAGTCAACCAGATTGCGGACCGGGCAGATTGCGGACCGGGCAGATTGCGGACCGGGCGGATTGCGGACCGGGCGGATTGCGGACCAGACTTTCACCGCTTGAGAGAGGCGAGCCTGCCGGACTTCCCCTCTCGCCATCGCGGCCTTATTTTGGCTTATAGATCTGGTCGAATATACCACCGTCGCCGAAATGGTAAGGCTGTGCCTTCTTCCAGCCGCCGAACTGCGGGTCGTCGATGGTCACCAGCTTGATAGGCGGCAGCTTGGCGAGATCCTCGGCTGGCACCAGATCGGGCTTGGCGGGACGATAGTGGTTCTTGGCGATGATGGTCTGCGCTTCCTTGGAGTAGAGCCAGCCCAGATAGGCTTCGGCGACCTTGCGCGTGCCCTTGGCATCGACATTGGCGTCAACCACCGCAACCGGCGGCTCGGCAAGGATCGAGGTCGGCGGATAGACGATGTCGAAATTGTTGGCGCCGAACTCGTCGAGTGCCAGATAGGCCTCGTTTTCCCAGGCGATCAGCACATCGCCGAGCCCTTTCCGCGCGAAGGTCACCGTCGAGCCGCGCGCGCCCGTATCGAGCACCGGGGCGTTGGCGTAGAGCTTGCCGACGAATTCCTTGGTCTTGGCTTCGTCGCCGCCATCATTGGCTTTGGCGTAGGCCCAGGCGGCCAGATAATTCCAGCGCGCGCCGCCGGAGGTCTTGGGGTTCGGCGTGATCACCTGGACGCCGTCCTTGACGAGGTCGCTCCAGTCATGAATGCCCTTGGGATTGCCCTTGCGGACCAGGAAGATGATGGTCGAAGTGTAAGGCGCTGAATTGTTTTCGAATTTCGTACGCCAGTCTGGATTGATCTTCCGTGTCTTCGAGACGATGGCGTTTATGTCGCCTTCGAGCGCCAGCGTCACCACATCGGCGTCGAGGCCATCGATCACGGCACGGGCCTGAGCGCCCGATCCGCCATGCGACTGCTGGATGGTCACCGTCTCGCCGGTCTCGGCCTTCCAGTGCGCCGTGAAGGCCTCGTCATAGGCTTTGTACAACTCGCGTGTCGGATCGTAGGACACGTTGAGAATGGTGGTGTCGGCAAACGCGAAACCGAGCGTGCCGAACTGGACAGATGTGGCGATCAGCGCGCCGAGCAGTTTCATGAAATGAGGTTTGGTCATTTCTGCCTCCGTTGAACCCATGCCAAGTCTACGGAATTGGTAGAATTTAGATGCAATTATTGTTGCCTTTGTTGTCCTTCTGAAGAAAATCTTTGACGACCTTTGGCGACGTCGGGAAATATTTTCCTCGCTGCCGCCCTGCGCAAAGCCGGCGTCCGCCATCGCCCCTATCTAGAGATGGGCAGGTCCGGGGCAAGGCCGTTTAGGGTTGGTGCGGGCCGGTTGGTCGGCGGTTACCGGGAAATCGAAGCGCTGGCTCGCGAACGGTTCGTTCGAGCGGATGGTGCGCGGTTTCGCTCGTCAGCGCGCAAAAGCCAAGGCGCTGAATCGCATAGAGCATTCTATTCAAGGAACGCTTTCACTGGACAAACACTTTCACGCTGGCCGCCCGTCCCACGGCGTCGATCACGGTCAGCGTCGAATAGCCGGCACCGTCCGGCAGCCAGGTCGCCGTGCGGCGGCGGTCGATGCCGGTGAGCGGCTTGCCGTTGGCCAGCCAGCGGAACGGCGCGCGGCCGCCTTGCAGCTTGAGCACCAGCGGCGTGGCATCGGCCGAGTTGGTGCCGAGATCGACACGGGCGCCGTTGGGCGGAAAGATGATGGTCGGCGCGGGCTCGGTCGGCGCCGCCTGTACCAGGCCGTCCGCACCGGCGCCGAAGCGGGCGAGCGTCACCGGCAGGTCCTCGCGCCTGGGGGTGAAGGAGCCGGGCGGCTTGCCGGGCAATGGGACGGTGGCGAGACCCGATCGGACAAAGCCCTCGAACAAGATCGGCGCGGCCGAGACGTAGCCCGAGAGGCCTGGCACGGCGCCAGCATCGGGACGACCGACCCAGACACCCAGCACATAGCGGCCATCGAAGCCGACCGACCAGGCGTCGCGGTAGCCGTAGGAGGTGCCGGTCTTGTAGGCGATGCCGCGCTGCGAGGCGCCTTCCGGCGGCTTGACGCCTGACAATATGTCGATGATCTGCCAGTTGGCCTGGTCGTTCAGAATGGTGGCGGTCGAGCTTTCGGCATTGGCCGGCTCGGTGCCGTCACGCAGCGAGTGCGTCTTGCCGCCATTGGCGAGCCCCGTATAGAGCTGGACGAGATCGCGCAGCGTGACGCCGACGCCGCCGAGGCCGATGGCGAGGCCCGGCGCCTCGTTGACCGGCAGGATCGGATTTACGCCCGCCTGGCGAAAACGCGCCGTCAGCCGCGCCGGACCGACCGCGTCGAGGACGCGGATCGCCGGCACGTTGAGCGACAATTGCAGCGCCTGGCGGATCGAGACATCGCCCTGGTAGCCCATGTCGAAATTCTTCGGCCTGTAGCCGCCGAAATCGACGGGGCTGTCCTCGATCAGCGTTTCCTGCGCCACCAGCCCCTGTTCGAAGGCGAGGCCGTAGATGAACGGTTTCAGCGTCGAGCCGGGCGAACGTACCACCTTGGTCATGTCGATCCAGCCGGAACGGCTGGCGTCGAAGAAGTTGGCCGAGCCGACTTCGCCCAGAATGTCGCCGGTGCGGGAATCGGCCAGCACCATGGCGACGGAGAGACGCGGCCCAAGCTTGGCGGCGGCGTCGCGCGCCACCTGTTCGAGACCCTGCTGGACGCTTTTGCGGATCGTCAGCTTGAGCGGCTGTCCGGGCACCGCCTTGGGCAGCATCGCAAAGGAGGCATGTGCCGCCAGCGCCGGCAAGGTGCGGCGCAGGCCCGACACATCGTCGAGTGCTGCGCGTCTCGCCTCGCGCTCGCCGATCAGGCCCGAAGAGACCATGCGACTCAGCACACGGTCGCGGGCGGCATGGGCGATCTCTAGGTTGCGGTCCGGCCGGCGCTTTTCCGGTAATTGGGGCAGGGCGACGAGCAGCGCGGCTTCAGAGACGGTGAGCCGCTTCGGCTCCTTGCCGAAATAGGCGAGCGAGGCGGCGCGCACGCCTTCGAGGTTGCCGCCATAGGGCGCCAGGGTGAGATAGCGTTCGAGGATCTCGCGCTTGGAGAGCCGCCGCTCGATCTGGATGGCGCGCAGCATCTGCTTGATCTTGGAGCCGAGGCTGCGGCTTTCGCGCGGCTCGATCAGACGGGCAAGCTGCATGGACAGGGTCGAGCCCCCGGAAACGATGTGGCCGCTGGTGACGAGCTGGCCGGCGGCGCGGCCAAGCGCCAGCACGTCGACGCCCTCATGATCCCAGAAACGCTTGTCCTCATAGGTGACCAGCATGTCGACGAACTGCTTGTCGACCTGATCGAGGCTGGTTCCGAGCCGCCAGTAACCGTCCGGCGTGGCGAAGGCGCGCAGCAACTGGCCATCGCGGTCCTGGACCTCGGTGGAGACGGCGAGTTTTTCAGGAAGCGGGGGCGGGAAGGCGCGGTCGAGCTCCCAAAGGGCTGCCAAGGAAAGTGCCAGGAAGCCGGCGCAAGACGCTGCGGTTATGGCTGCCCGACGCAGAAATTTTCTGGAGAGCATGGCGCCGCCCCTCATTGCCCTGCCGGGCATTTCTCCCCGTATAGGGACGGGGAGAAAGAGGCCTGCGCCGAGGCTTTCGCCAATTTTCGACGTTGCAGAGCAGGTGCCGGCGACCGCGGCAGCCCCCTTCTCCCCGTCACTATACGGGGAGAAGGTGCCGGTAGGCGGATGAGGGGCAGCACCATCGCCATTTTCATCGGCCCCTTACGGCGCCTTGATCTCCATCATGCCGGTGGCGGTGCGCGCCGAATATTGCGGCCGGTACATGTCCTCCACCGTTGCCGCGGGATGGGCGTAGGTGCCCGGCGTCACGGCACGCACGACATAGGCGAGCGTCAGATTGTGGTCGTGGTCGCCGTCGGCCGGGTTGAATGCCGCGACGAAACGGTCGTCGCGGAATTCGAGATGCGCGGCGTCGGTCTGTGCCAGCCAGGAGAAGTTCGTCAATTGCGCGCTGGAGACCAGGCCGGGATTGTCGATCTCGAAGCCGGCCGGCAGAAGGTCCGTGACCAGCAGGCGCGAGGGCCAGCTGTTCTGCTCGTTGACCTTGAGCACGACGACATAGCGCTCGTTCTGGGTCGCCTCCGTCACATTGGCTTCGGTGCCGTCGAGCTTGTAGTAGGTGCGCGCGATGGTGAAGCCTTCGCCGCCGGCCGGCAAGGGCTGGACCGGCGACGCCACGGTGGTGACGACGGCCTGCAGCGGGGCTTTGCCGGTGTTGGCGATTTCGAGCGGGCTGTCGACGAGGTCGGCGCCGTTGACCTGGTTGGAATAGCCGCCGGAATGTGGCGCGCCATTGACGGTCAGCGTGATCGAATCGTTCCCCTCCTTCAGCGCCCGAGCCGCCAGCAGCATCCAGGAATCGTCCTGGGTGCTGGTCCAGCGGGCTTCGGCGCGTTCCCTGGTCACCAGCTTGACCAGCTCTGGTACGATCGTCGACACCGGCTTCGATTCCGCCGCCAGCGCCAGCATCGCAGCGCCGTCACGCAGCGCCGAGCCATAGTCGGAGCGGTACCAGTCGTAGTCGGTGCTCGACTTGGCGAGCCGCAGCGCGGTCTTGAACGTCGCCTCCGAGCGCTGTGCGTCGCCGTAGAGCGCCAGGCTCGCCGCCAGCTGGGCGACGGCCATCGGGCTCGAGAAGGCTTCCAGCTGGGTATCGGCATAGTAACGCAGGTCGCCGATCGAGGCCTTCTTGTTACGGGCCAGAACATAGAGGGCGTAGGCGATCTCGCTGCCGCGGTCCTGTACGCTCTGGTCGTAGCCGAGCGAGTTCTGCAGGTTGTTCAGCGCCTGGTTCATGGCCTGGGCAGGCACGTCGTATTTCTGCTCACGCGCCCGGGTCAGGAACTCGCTGACATAGCCGTCGAGCCACAGGTCGCCTGATCCCGGACCCCACAGTCCGAAGCTGCCGCTCGAGGATTGATAGCTCAGGACCTTGTAGATGGCATCCTGGACGCGGCCATGCAGATCGGGATCGCTTTCCATGCCGATGCCGGATGCCATTTCGTTGACGTAAAGGAGCGGCATGGCGCGGCTGGTCGTCTGCTCGGCGCAGCCATAGGGATAGCGGTCGAGCGTCATCAAGAGCGAGGGCACGTGGAAGGCTGCTGCTTGCGAAACACCGACGCTGACCGAAGCGCCGTCAAGCAGGCTTGCCGCGAGCAGTTCCTTGTCAACGCGCAGCGCACCGCCATTGCCCTTGAGGTCGACGACAAGGCGCGTGGTGACCGGCAATTGCGCCGGGCGCACCGGCACATAGAGCGTCTGCTCGACCTTGGTGCCGTCGGCGTGCGCCAGCTTGATGGTGAGCGAGGCATTGCCCGCCGTCCTTGCGATCAACGGCACGGTCAGCGTCTGGCGCTTGCCCTGGGCGAGCGTCAGCTTCTGGGAAACCGGCTTGTCACCCATCGAAAGGTCGCCCGTGGTGTCGATCGACAGCGCGTAGTCGCCGGCAGGGCCGTCGGTGTCAGCCACGTCGAGCCGCATGACGGCGTTGTCCCCGGGTGCCAGGAAGCGCGGCAGGCCGGCGGTGATCACGATGGGATCGCGGACGATCACATCCGACTGGGCATGACCGACTGCATCCTTGTTCCAGGCGACAGCCATGACGCGCACGGTGCCGTTGAACTGCGGGATGTCGAAGTCGATCCGCGCCTTGCCGTCGGCATCGAGCTGGACCGGGCCGGAGAAGAAGGCGACCAGCTTTTCCGTGGGCGGGCTCCCTTGCGTCTTCATGTTGGCGCCGTCACCGCCGGTCCGCAGCTTGCCAGTGGTGCCCAATGAGCCGTCGATAAGGCGGCCATAGATGTCGCGGATCTCCATGCCCAGCATGCGCTGGCCGAAGAACCAGTTCTCAGGGTCCGGCGCCTTGTAGTTGGTCAGGTTGAGGATGCCGACATCGACGGCGGCGACCATGACATAGGCGTTGCCGCCCGGCTTTACGCCGGCCACGGAAACCGGGATCGACAGCTGCCGGCGCGGCATGGTCTTGTCCGGCGGCGTCAGCGTGACGGCCAGCTTCTTGGCGCCCGGGTCGACCTTCAGCCATTTCACGCCAATGGCGCGGGCCGGCATGCGCGTTTCCTGCGCGTCGCCCGGCCGGAACAGGGTAGCCGTGACATAGGCGCCGGCACCCCAGTCGTCGCCAACCGGGATGTCGACGGTGCTGCCGCCAGCGGGCACGGTCGCCGTGATGGTCTTCAACAGCTTGTCGGAACCGATATTGATCAGAAGCTCGCCGGCAAAATGCGGCGAGACCTTCAGCCTGGCCACTTCGCCCGCGGCATAGTTTTCCTTGTCGAGAGCGATCTCCAGGCCGTCAGGCGTTTCGGTCGTGGTCGAGGCGACATACCAGCCGGCGTCGAACTCATAGCTGGTCGCCGGCCCCTCGGGGTCCAAGGTTTCGAGCTCGAGCCGGTACTGGCCCCAGTCGACCGGTAAGGAGACGGTGGCGTCGCCATCGGCGCCGAGGTCGATCTGGCCGTTGGCGATCGACTTGGTGAAGGTGACCGGCTCGTAGCTCCACGAATTGTTGGAACGGTACCACTGGTAATTGCGCTCGACCTTGACCAGCGTCCACTGCGCGCCTTTCAGCGCCTCGCGCTTGCCGTCCGGATCGACGGCGATCAGGCTGAACTTGGCCGTGCCGCCCTGCGGCACTTCATTGTCGGCGAAATCCGGGCGGATGCCGATCATGTGGCCCTGCGGACGGATGCCGATATTGAGCGAGCGCTCGATGGCGCGCCCTCCGGTTTCGCGCATGCGCACCGTCACCTTGCCGTCGACCAGCTTCGTGGTCGACGGCAGTTGATCGACGGAGATCGGGAAGGTCGCCTTGCCGTCATCGCCAACCACCGGCAGATTGGTGAGCGGCGTGACCGTGGGTTCGGCCGACTGCTCGTCGGCGAGGCCGAAGGAGAAGTTGGGGAAGCGGTCCCAGTCGCGCGACGTCGACAGCGTCAACTCGCCTTCCAGTGCCAGGCCCGCCGCCGGCGCGCTATAGAGGAAGCGGCCGTCAATGTTGATGTTGGCGGTTTCGCCTCGCGCGATTTCCTGCTTGTCCGCCTTCATGTCGAATTCGATGCGATCCGGCACGAAATCCTCGACCAGGAACATCTGGCTGGCCACCGCCGGCTGCTTGGGATCGGTGTGGATCGACACCGACCAGGTGCCGCGCATCGCGTTGGGTTCCAACGGCAGGTCGACGGCGCGACCGCCGGCCGAGGCGCCGTCGCTGACGATGCGGCGGTCCTCGACGCCATCGGGGCGCGAGAAGATGAAGGTCAGCGGCAGGTTCTCGACCGCATTGGCGGCGCCGTCACGGGCAAGGGCGGCGACATGAACATCCTCGCCGGCGCGGTAGATGCCGCGTTCGGTCCAGGCATAGACATCCAGCGCGCCGGGTGCCGCGCGCCCGGTGACGCCACGGTCGGACAGGTCGAAGCCTGCCTTGGACATGTCGAGGAAGACGAAATCATTGTCGCCCTGCTTGGCCATCAGCACGGCCGGCACCATGCCGCCGTCGCCGCGCGTCAAGCCGGGATTGAACACCGCGTGACCGTCGGCATCGGACGTCGCGGTGCCGAGAACCTCGTTGTTCCTGGCAACCATCGTCAGTTCTGCGCCGGCAATCGGCTTGGCCGAGCCCAGCGAACGGGCAAAGACATTGAGCCCGTCCTGGCCGGTATAGGTCGACAGGCCGATGTCGGAGACGACGAACCACTGCGTGGCCATCGAATTGTAGCTGTCGCTCTTGTCGTTGATGGCCCGCGCGGTCAGCACATAGACGCCGGGCTTGCGCTGCGGCAGGGCTTCGTCGACCGGGAACGAGGTGGTGACCTCCTTGTTGAGGTCGTTGACGATATCGAGCTGGCCATGCCAGACCGGCGCGCCCATCTGCTCGGAAATGTTGGAGATGTCATAGCCGTCGAGCTGGTGCAGGAACTGGTAGCCCGACAGAAGCTGCGCCAGCGAACGGTCGCCGATGCGGTAGAGCTTCATTTCCGCGGCGTTCATGTTGACGGTGACGACCGGAATGCCGCGGCGCGCGCCTGCCGGCAGCACGAAGCTGTCGCCGGTGAAGCGGGCGGACGGCGCGCGGTCCTGTACATAGATCGACAGCACCGTGGGAGCGGCGGTCACTTCGCCGATCGCCGCCGGCAGACCGGCGCGGAAGGTGACGTCGTAATGCTGGCCGTGTTCGAGACCTTCGACGCAGATCTGTTTGTTCTTGGCCTCGACGCCCTTGGGCGGCGCATTGTCGACGGTCACGAATTGCGCGTAGTCGACGCCGGTCTTGACCAGATCCTCGGAAAATTGCGCGCAGATACGCGGCGCACTGGTATCGGCGTCGACGCTATGGTCGATCACACGAAAGCCCTTGCGGGCCTTGAGATCGGCATAGTCAGCCTGGACGGAAGGCGAACTCACCAGCGCAAGGCTGGCCTCATAGGCCTGCAAAGCCGGCCGGTAGAGATCGCGCTTGTCAAGACCGGCGCCGAGCAGCGCCAGTACATCGGCGCGCGTCCGGGTGGTGCGCAGCAGCTTGTAGGCGTTGAAGGCCGCCGACGTGCCGTTTGTCGGCAAAGTGGAGGCTTCGGATGTGTTGGCGGCGGGCTGCACGGCCAGCGTTTCGCGCGCCAGGTTGAGCCAGAGCTGGCCGTCGTCGGGCATCACCGAGACCGCGGCCTCGTATTTCTGCATGGCGGAGCGACGGTCGCCGGTCAGCACGGCCTGCTCGGCGGCATTGGTCAGTGCCGCCATGCCTTCGGTCGGCTTGTCAAAGGCGGGGCCGAGCAGCTTGTTGCGGTATTGCTGGGCCTGGTCGGCCATCCAGTTGGGGAAGAAGGAGAGCTCCGGCGGCGCGCCGATATCGGGATCGCCGTCGATGTTGACGATCTTGCCCGCAACCGCGCCATTGAAAGGCTTCAGCTGGTTGTAGTCGGATTTGAGGAAGCACCATTTGGCCTTGGTGTTGTAGGTGAAGGCACGGCAGGCCGGATCGCCGAGGCAGGTCGTCTTGCACTGGTCGAGCGTGACGTTCTGGTCGGATCGGAGGTCGAAACCGAAATAGTCGGAATTGTCCGTTGTTGCGATTTTTCGCGCCTCGGCCGCTTGCGCGACAGTGCCCAAGGCAAAAAGGAGAAGGATGAGAATCGACAGACCACGAGCCGCGCGCATTGCCATAACACCCTCCAGACAATTGCAGACGTCCGGGCATGTTCAAGCTTCAGTCGGGCTTGTCAACGCGCGGGCGCGGCAGGTTTCCGCCTGCCAACGGTTTATTTTCCGGCCGATCGCCGGTATGCGGACAATAACCTCCATAGGACAGGGGATCACGCTTTCTTGCGGAGCCGCAAAAGGTGTGAATTCCAAGCCCGTCCTATTTCAGACAATTGGATTGTGGCCCCTTTACGAGCGCTTCAGAACTTCATTCCAATTTTAGTTTTGTGAATTAGGTTGTCTTAATGCCGGCGTATGAAAAGCAGATGTCAGGGGGTACCGCGCCAGGGCGCGTGCTTCCGCGCGCCCTGCTTTTGGCCATGATGTGCTCGGCCGCGCTGGTCGCCGGATCGAGACCAGCGGCCGCGTTCGAGCTTTTCGGCATCAAGCTGTGGGGGTCCTCCAGCGACGAAGACGCCGACATCGTCGATCCGCTGCGCTACGCGGTGACCCTCACCGCGCCCGATGCCGACAAGGACCTCGTCAAGAAGCTCGAAAATGCGTCAGCGCTGAAAGGCGACGAGGGCCGGCCCGTTTCGGGCTCGCTCGGGCTGATGGCCAAGGCGCGCAGCGACCGCGAACAGCTGGTAGCGGCCCTTTATGCCGATGCCCGTTACGAAGGCGTTGTCACCGTCACCATCGATGGCAAGCCGCTCGACGCGTTGCCGCCGGACGCCGAATTCAGGGGTCCGCAGCCCATTCCGGTGGCGATCAATATCTCGGCCGGTCCCAAATTCACCCTCGGCAACATCCGGCTGGAGGGCGACGCGGCTGGGCTGATGGGCGCCGACTATGGCCTGATATCAGGCGGCGACGCCGGCTCCGGCGCGGTGCTCAAGGCCGAAGCGTTGGTCGTGCGCACGCTGAAAGAGCAGGGCAGGCCGCTGGCCAAGGTGACGGACCGCCAGATCGTCGCCGACCACGCCACCTCGACGCTCGACGTGACGCTGACGGTCGCCGCCGGCCCGGTCGCCGGCTATGGCGCGACCACGGTGGAAGGCACCGAGAAGGTCGACCGCGACTTCACCGAATACATGACCGGGCTGAAGCGCGGCAGGCAATACTCCCCGCAGGAGATCAGCGATGCGCGCGACAGGCTGCTGGCGCTCGAAGTCTTCAACAGCGTGACGTTCAAGGAGGCCGACAAACTGGACGCCAACGGCAACATTCCAATCGGCGTCCAGGTCAGCGAGCGCAAGCCGCGCTATTTCGGGCTTGGCGGCACGTTTTCGAACACCGAGGGCCTCGGCCTGGAAGGCTATTGGGGACACCGCAACCTGTTTGGTCACGCCGAGAAGCTGCGCATCGACGGCGCCATCAGCGGCATCGGCAACAACAATCTGTCGGACCTGAATTACAATGCCCGCGTCATGTTCGAGAAGCCCGGCGTGATCGGACCGGCCTCGAAGTTCTTTGCCAGCGTGAAGACGGTCTTCGAGCACCCGGACGCGTATGATCATTTCTCGGTCAAGGGCAGCACCGGCCTGTCCTATGAACTCGACAAGAAGCAGACCGTTTCGGCCGAGGTGGCGCTCGACTATTCACGCATCCGCGATGCCTTCGGCAAACACACTTACCTGATCGCCAGCGTTCCCCTGCAGTATGTCTATGATAACAGGGACAGCCGCCTGAACCCAACCAAGGGCTTCAGGGTGCTGGCCTATGCCGAGCCCAGCTACGACATTCTGAGCGGCGCTGCCTTCCTCAAGCTTAAAGGCGAGGGGTCGGCCTATCAGTCGCTGGACACGGCCTCGAAATTCGTCCTGGCCGAACGCGTCACCGTCGGCTCGATCGTCGGCACCGGGCTTGAGAATGTCCCGGCCGACCGGCGCTTCTATTCCGGCGGCGGCGGCTCGGTGCGCGGCTATGCCTATCAGGGCATCGGTCCCAAGGATTTCACCGGCCAGCCGATCGGCGGCCTGTCCTTCTTCGAGACCTCGGTTGAGATGCGCATCGCCGTCACCGACACGGTCGGCATCGTGCCGTTCGTCGATGCCGGCACGGTGTCGACCAGGTCGGTTCCCAACTTCTCGGACGTCAAGGTCGGCGCCGGCATCGGCCTGCGCTATGTGACGCCGTTCGGGCCGCTGCGCATCGACGCCGCCGTGCCGCTCAACCGCGACCCCAGCGATCCGCATTTCGGCATCTATGCCGGCATCGGGCAGGCGTTTTGAGATGAAGACGGTCTGGCGCATCCTTCGCATTGTCCTCTACACGCTGCTGATCGTGGTCGCGGGCGCGATCGGTGCGCTGGTCGTGCTGACCAAGACCGAACGCGGACGCGACAATCTCGCAGGCATCATTTCGCGCCTGGCCTCGAGCGACGACCGCAAGGTCACCGTCAGCGGCATCGACGGCATATGGTCGGGCGCGCTCAGCGTCGACCATGTCGTGCTGGAGGACCGCGAGGGTGCCTGGTTGGTGGCGCGCAAAGTGGCGGTCGATTGGTCGCCGCTGGCGCTGCTGTCGAAAAACTTCAGCGCCGACCGCATCGCGGCCGACCGCATCGAATTGGCACGGCTGCCGGCGGCCAGCACCCAACAACCGCCCGCGCAGAGCGGCACGACGACGCTGCCTGTTTCCATTGATATCAAGCAGATCGACTTGCCCGAAATCGCGCTTGGCCAGGAGCTGGCCGGCAGCGGCATCGCCGAGCTTGCGGCGAAGGGATCGGTCAAGGCCGAAGCCGCGCCGCTGGCGGTCGAGACGGTGCTCAATGTTACCCGCCATGACGGCAAGCAAGGCAATGTCGACGCCAAGATCCACTTCGCGCCGGCAGACAACAGGCTTGACCTCGACCTCAAGGCTTCGGAGCCGGCCGGCGGCATCATCGCCAATCTGCTCAAGCTGCCCGATACGCCGCCAGTCGACATAGTCGTCTCAGGCACCGGGCCGCTCGCCAACTGGAACGGCATAGCCACGTTCACCGTTGATGGCGAGATCGTCACCCAGCTGACGGGCCGCCATCAGTCGACCGACAAGGGCAGCCATGTCGAGGCCAAGGGTGACGGCGACTTCGCCCGCTTCCTGCCGGAGAATTTGAAACCACTGTTTGCCGGCAAGACCAGCTTCGATGTCGCGGGGACCGCCACCTCAGCCGGCGGTATCAGCGTCGACCGGGCCAATATCGACAGCGATGCGATCCACGGCACTGCCGCCGGCATCGTCGATCCCTCCGGCGCCAGCGATCTCTCTGTCCAACTCGCCGCCAAGGGCCCGCCCGTCGTGGTCAGCGTCGGCAGCAAGGCGCAACCGATCACACTGGCGATCAAGAACGCCACCGCCCGCGCCTTTGGCGACGGCAAGGCCCCGATTATCGATATCGGCGCCTCCTTCGTTTCGATCGTCGCCGGCGGTACGCGGCTCGACGATCTGGCGGCGCAAATCCACTCCGACGGTTTCGACATCCAGAATCGCGCCGGGCCGGTTGCGGTCAAGCTGGAGGCTGGCGGCCTGAAAACCGACGTCGCGACGCTGGCGCCGCTGGTCACCGGCAAGGTCGACGTCGATCTGGCTGGCTCCGTCAGCAAGGACGCCATCATCATCGACCAGGGAACGCTGCGCTCCGATGCGCTCAACGCCTCGCTGACGGCGACGGTTGCGCTTGCCGACCTGTCGATGCAGCTCAAGATGAACGCCGACGCCGCGGCGACGGCCCTGCCGCCGCAGATCGCCTCGGTGCTCGGCGCACGGGTGAAGTTCTCGGCCGCCGCGACCCGCGATCCGCAGGGGGCGTTCGCCGCCAATTCGATCGAACTCACATCCGGATCGCTTAGCGCCAGCGGCACCGCCAGCATGCACGGCACGGACATCCAGGCCGACATCAAGGGCAAATTGGGCAACGTTTCGGTGTTGTCGCCGACGGTCGGCGTGCCGGTTGCCGGCGGGGTCGATTTCGCGCTGTCGGCAAGCGGCGCCATGACGGCGCCCGATTTCACGGTCTCCGCCGACAGCGACAGCCTGACGGCCTCGGGCCGCACGGTGAAGGCGATCAAGCTGACGGCGAGCGGCAAGGCCGACATATCGAGCCCTTCCGCCAACGTCTCGCTGACCGGCGCCGTCAAGGATCAGCCGCTCGACATCAAGGCGGCGCTGGTCACCAGCGAGGGCAAGCGTTCGATCAATGGCTTCCTGGTCTCGCTGGGTGACAACAAGGTGTCGGGCGACCTGGCGCTCGACGACAAATACATGCCTTTGGGCACGCTCACGCTTGCCGCTCCCGCCATCGATCAGCTGGCCGCGCTCGCCGGCCAGGCTGTGACCGGCGACATCAACGGCAGCATCGTCTTTGCCAAGGAGGGCGGCGCGCCCTCGGTGGCCATAGACGCCAAGAGTACATCGATCGCGCGCGGCGAGGTGACGGCCAAGACGATCGCCGTCAATGCGCTCATTGCCAACTATCTCGAGGCGCCGGCGATCTCGGGCACCATCAAGGCCAATACGGTCACTTCGGGCACCACCGAAATCAGTGGCCTCGGCGTCGACCTGAAACGCGACGGCGACTGGACCAATTTCACCGGCGGCGCCACCATAGCGGGCATTCCGGCGACCGCCGCCGGGCGGGTGAAGATCGCCGATGGGACCACCAGTGTGGAGATCGCCTCGGGCGAGGCCACGGTTCGCGGCATCAAGACGGCGATCGCCAAGCCCTCGTCGCTGACCATCGCCAATGGTACGACCAACATCGAGAAGCTCGCGCTCGATATCGGCGGCGGCTCGGTGACGCTGTCGGGCAGCGCCGGCCAGACGCTCGATCTCGCGGCACAATTCTCGGCGCTGCCGGCGGCCCTTGCCAATGAATTTTCGCCCGGCCTCGATGCCGCGGGCACGCTCAGTGGCATCGCGCAAGTGACCGGAACGCCGGCTGCTCCGGAGGTCCGGTTCAACGCGCAACTCGCCGGTGTTGAATCCAGCCAGACGCGCCAGGCCGGGCTCGGGCCGCTCGCCGTCGATGCGGCGGGTGGCTACACGATGGCCGGCGGTGTCGTCCTCGACCATGGCACGCTCTCCGGCGACAAGATTTCCGGCCAGGCCGCCGGCACCATCAATCCGAACGGGGCCAGCGATTTCGCGCTCGATCTCACCTCATCCGGCCCCAGCCTGCCGCTGACGGTTGGAAGCGCGCAGAGTCCGGTCAAGATCGAGGTCCGGTCATTGTCGGCCAAAATCGCGGGCGAAAGCACGCATGCCCGGCTGGACCTTTCCGCGATCCTGCCCTCGGTCACGACCAGCCCGGCGAAAGTGGACGGGCTTGGGGTGGCACTGCATTCGGATGCGTTCGATCTCAAGAACCGCGCCGGACCGGTTTCCGGCACGGTATCGGTGGACAAGGTGGGTCTCGAGAATGCCACGATCGCACCGCTGATCGCCGGCAAGGTTACTGCCGCGCTCAGCGGGCGCCTGACAGCCGATGCCGTGGCCATCGACAGCGGCTCTCTCAAAAGCGAGGCGCTCAACAGCCAGGTCGCTGGCCAGGTATCGCTGCGTGACGGTGCCATCGATCTCAAGCTGAATGCGGATGCCCCATCATCGGCCTTGCCGGCGGCGGCACGCGGCATGCTCGGCGAACGCGCGCAGTTGAGCGCCACGCTGAAGCGCGATCCCAATGGTGCTATTGACGTCGATGGATTGAAGCTGATCTCTGGCGCGCTGAGCGCCGAGGGACAGGCAAGCCTAGCCGACAACAAGGTGGCCGCCGGCATCAAGGGCGCGTTGAGCGACATCTCGCTGCTGTCGAAGGATGCCAGGGGCGCCATTGCCTTCGCGTTGAATGCACAGGGGCCGGCCACCGCCCCCGACCTGTCGCTGACCGTCGACAGCGACAAGCTGTCGGTGGCGTCGCGCGACATCACCGGGCTGAGGCTGACCGCCACCGGCAAGGCGGATGCCGCCAACCCGGCGGCGAATGTGCGGCTGACCGGCAATGTCGCGGGACAGGCCTTGCAAGGCAGCGCCGTGCTCGCGACCGCGGACGGCAGGAGCGCCGTCAACGGCCTGCTTCTGTCGCTGGGTCAGAACAAGATCTCCGGCGATCTGGCGCTGGACGACAAGTTCGTGCCTGAAGGCACGATCTCGCTCGACCTGCCCGACATCGGGCCACTGGCCGCGCTGGCGCTGGAAAGGGCCGAAGGCGACGTGCGCGGCACGATCGCCTTTTCGAAGAACGGCACGGCACCCCAACTCGCCATCAAGGCGGCCAGCGCCTCGATCACGCGCGGCGACCTCCAGGCGAAAACCGTTTCCATCGATGCGCTGATCGCCAACTATCTCGCGGCGCCGGTGATCTCGGGAAAGATCCATGCCGACACCGTCATATCGGGCGGCACGGTGATCAGCGGCATCGACGTCGATCTGAAGCGCGACGGCGACTGGACCGGCTTCTCCGGCGGCGCCACGGTCAAGGGCATTCCGGCCAAGGCGGCCGGGCGGGTGAAAGCCGCCAACGGCACGACGACCATCGAACTTGCTTCCGGCCAGGCGACTGTCCAGGGAATCCAGGCCGCCATCGCCCAAGCGTCCACCGTCAGCATCGCCAATGGCATCACGACGCTGGACAGGCTGGTGCTAAACCTTGGCGGCGGCACGGCGACGGTGACGGGCAAGGTCGGGCAGACGCTCGACATCAATGCCACGCTGGCCAAGGTGCCGATGTCGCTCGCCAACAGTTTTTCGCGCGGCCTCGATGCGGCGGGTTCGATTTCGGGCACGGTGAAGGTGACCGGTGCGCCGGCGAGCCCGGCGGTTGCTTTCAACATTGACGCGGCTGGCGTGCAGACGTCGCAGACCCGCGGCGCCGGTGTCGGCGCGGTGAGCGTTTCCTCGTCCGGCACCTTTGCCGCCAACAAGCTGACCTTCAACGCCAATGTCAGCGACGGAGCCGGCCTTGGCCTCAAGGGCGGCGGCACGGTGACGACGGCGGGCACGCCGGCGCTGGCGCTCGACTTCAATGGCGGCGTGCCCTTCGGCATCCTCAGCCAGAAGCTTGCCGCGCAAGGCCTGTCGCTGACGGGAACCGCCAATGTCAATGTTCAAGTGCGCGGTCCCACGACGTCGCCGGTCATCGGCGGCAGCGTCAACACTTCCGGCGCGCGGCTCGTCGATGCGCGCTCGGGCCTCGCGGTCAATGATATCGCCGCCAATGTCTCGATCGGCGGCGGCGTCGCCAGGATCAACCGGCTGACCGGAACGCTGTCGACGCGCGGCAGCCTGTCGGCCAGCGGCACGGTCGGCATCAATCCGGCGCAAGGCTTCCCGGCCGACCTGTCGATAAAGCTCACCGACGGCCGCTATACGGACGGGCGTGTGGTGACCGCCAATCTTGGCGGCGACCTGACGATCAAGGGCCCGCTGACGTCGGCGCCGGCGATTGCCGGCACCGTCAACCTGGGCAAGACCGTCATCACCGTTCCCGACAAGCTGCCGGGCTCGCTTTCGGCGCTCGATGTCAAGCACAAGAACGCGCCGGGCGCGGTCAGGGCGCAGGACAAGGCGCTGCGGCCGGCGACGACGAGCGGTAAGAGCGGCGGCAGCGGCCTCGCACTGGACGTCACGGTCAACGCGCCGAATCAGATCTTCATCCAGGGCAGGGGTGTCGACGCCGAGCTCGGCGGCTCGCTGAGGTTGACCGGCCCGGCTTCGTCGCCGCAAGCGGTCGGTACCTTCACCCTGCAGCGCGGCCGGCTGTCGATCCTCGGCAAGCGGCTGACCTTCACCGAGGGCACGGTTGGCTTTTCCGGATCGCTGGTGCCTTATCTCAACCTGACCGCGACAACAACCACCGCCAGCGCCACAGTCACCATCGTGGTGTCGGGCGAGGCGACAAATCCGAAATTCACCTTCACTTCGGTGCCGGCGCTGCCCGAGGACGAGGTGCTGGCGCAACTGATCTTCGGCCGTTCGATGTCGAACCTGTCGCCGCTGCAGATCGCGCAACTGGCCGAAGCGGCGGGGCAACTGGCCGGTGTCGGCGGTTCGACGTCGTTGCTGGAGAATCTGCGCAGCGCCATCGGCGTCGACGATCTCGACGTCACCACCGACGACAAGGGCGGCACGGCGGTCTCGGCCGGTAAGTACCTGAACGACCGCACCTATGTGACCATCCAGAAGGGCGACAAGCCGGGATCGGGCAAGGCGGCCATCGACCTCAATGTCGGGCGCGGCGTCAAATTGCGGGGCGAGGCGACGGATGCCGGCGAGGCCAAGGGCGGCATCTTCTACGAAAAGGAATATTGAGGGTCTGGCCCTCACCATGGCCGGGACTGGCGCTGTCGTAACCTGTGTAAATGTCTCAGTTTAATGGCCCGAAGAGATTTTGGCGAAATCTGGGCGCACTAGCAATTTTGCGCCAAGACTGTCGTTATCGCGCGAACCGCTCTCTTTCCAAAGTTGCACATTCGCTAACATGTTCCCATTCCATGCCGTCTTTGACATCACGGCCCGGATGCGGAATGTTAATCGGCGGAAAGCCAACAATGGGAGTTAATCATGACAATCTATAAGAGCAACGGCGACAGCGTTCCGGACCACATCCTGGCGATGGCCGAAGAAGCCAAATCGGGCAAGGTGGACCGCCGCGAATTCCTGGCGCTCGCCAGCATCTTCGGCGCTTCGACCGCCATGGCCTATGGCCTGCTCGGCCTTGCCGCGCCGACACCGGCCAAGGCCGAGGACGTGCAGGGCAAAAAGGGCGGCGTGATCAAGGTCGCCATGTCCGTCAAGGATCCCAAGGATCCGCGCACGGCCGACTGGTCGGAGATCGCCAATGCCCAACGCCAGGCGCTCGAGCCACTGGTGAAGTACACTCACCAGTACACGTTCGCGCCGTATCTGCTGGCAAGCTGGGACATCAATGACGACGCCACCGAGTACACGCTGCATGTGCGGCCTGGTGTCGAGTGGAACAATGGCGACAAGTTCACCGCCGACGACGTCATCTACAATTTCACCCGCTGGGCCGACAAGGCCGCGGAAGGCAATTCGATGCCGGGCCGCCTCGGCAGCCTCGTCGACGAGAAGACCAAGAAGCTGAGCGAAGGATCGATCGTCAAGGTCGACGACATGACCATCAAGCTGAAGCTCAGCAAGCCCGACATCGCGCTTATCGCCAACCTGACCGACTATCCGGCACTCGTCGTGCACAAGACCTTCGATGCGAAGGGCGCCAACTTCAAGAACTGCCCGATCGGCACCGGCCCGTTTGAGCTCGTGTCCTACGATGTCGGCCAGAAGGTGGTCTACAAGCGCCGCGAGACCGGCAAGTGGTGGCAGGGCGAAGTCTTCCTCGACGGCGTCGAGTTCATCGACTACGGCACCGATCCGGCCGCGACGGTTTCGGCCTTTGAGTCGGGCGAAGTGCAGACCAACCACGAGACGACCGCCGACTACGTCAAGATCATCGAAGGCGTCGGCGCTCCGGTTTCGGAAGTGGTGACGGCGGCGACCGTGGTGTCGCGCTTCAACGTCAACGCCAAGCCCTATGGCGACCAGAAGGTGCGTCAGGCGATGTGCCTGGCCGTCGACAATTCCGTGGTGCTGCAGCTCGGCTACGGCAATGCCGGCACGCCGGCTGAAAACCACCATGTCGCACCGATCCATCCGGAATATGTCAAGCTGCCGGAGATCAAGCGCGATATCGCCAAGGCCAAGCAGATGCTGACGGAAGCCGGCGTGATCGATTTCGAGCACGAGCTGATCAGCAACGACGAGGACTACCACAAGAACACCACCGACGCGATCGCGGCCCAGCTGCGCGAAGCCGGCATCAAGGTGAAGCGCACCGTGCTGCCGAGCTCGACCTTCTGGAACGACTGGACGAAATACCCGTTCTCGGAAACCAACTGGAACATGCGCCCGCTGGGCATCCAGGTCATCGCCATCGCCTACCGCTCTGGCGAGGCCTGGAACGAGACGGCCTATGCCAATCCGGAGTTCGACAAAAAGGTGGGCGAGGCGCTTGGCATCGCCGATGCAGAAAAGCGCAAGGTGGTGATGAAGGACATCGAGCAGACGCTGCAGGATTCCGGCATCATCATCCAGCCGTACTGGCGTAAGCTCTACATCAACATCAAGCCCGAAGTTAAGAACCACTCGATGCACCCCACCTACGAGCACGATTTCGGCAAGGTCTGGCTCGATCAGGCGTGACCCACGGCTTGAGGAATGCGAGGGGCGACCGCCCCTCGTTTCCGCAGGATCGTCGCCGTTGCATTGGCTGCAGCGGCGACGTGACGTCACAAGGTTTTCGACACAGGGTTGACCATATCTGACCCCAACCCGGCCGGCAGGGGGGCACAATGTTCTCATTCATCGCCAGACGCATCGGTACGATTCTGCTCACGATGCTGTGCCTGACGCTGGTCGTCTTCTTCCTCGTCAATCTCGAACCCAACCTGAAGAAGCTGGCGATCAGCCAGACTGAAATGCACACATCGGCCGAGCAGCTCGAGAGCTGGCTGGTCAACCATGGCTACCGCCAGAACTTCTTCGTGCGCTACGGCCAGTGGCTTGGCATCGTACCCAAGCAGCCGATCACCGATCCGGCGACCGGAAAGACCACGCAGCGTTTCTCCTTCTGCAATGACCCGGCCGTGCCGACATTATCCGGCGTGATCGAAGGTGATTTCGGTTGCTCGACAAAGTTCAAGACCACCGTGGCGGCCAAGCTGTTCCCGGCGCTCGGCGCCACCGGCATTCTGATGCTCTGCGTGCTGGGTGTGATGGTGCCAGTCTCGCTGCTGGTCGGCATCCTTGCCGGCATGCGGGAGGGGTCGCGCACCGATCGTGCGCTGTCGGTCGCCTCGATCGCCTCGACGGCGACGCCTGAATATGTGTCTGGCGTCATCTTCACCGTCATCTTTGCCTCCTGGCTCGGCTGGCTGAACGGGTCGGCAGCGTCAGCGAGCCAAGGCATCACCTTCTATAACTTCACGCTCCCGGTGATCACGCTCGCCATCTACGGCATCGGCTACATCGCCCGCATGACGCGCGCCTCGATGGTCGAGGTGATGACGCAGCAATATATCCGCACCGCACGATTGAAGGGCCTTTCGTTCGGCAGCGTGGTGGTCAAGCACGCGCTGCGCAATGCGCTGATCGCACCCTTCACCGTCATCATGTTGCAGTTCCCGTGGCTGCTCACCGGCGTTGTCATCGTCGAGGTGATGTTCCGCTACCAGGGCTTCGGCTACACGCTGGTCGAGGCCGCCGGCAACAACGACATCGATCTTCTGCTCGGCTGCTCGCTGGTCTCGGTCTTCATCGTCCTGATCACGCAGCTTATTTCCGACGTCGGCTACGCGTTCCTCAATCCGCGCATCCGGGTTCAGTAGGGGAGACGGCGCATGCAAACCCAATACATCAGCGGCTCCGCCATCATCCTCGAAGTGCTCTGGCGCTTCTGGCCGGTCTGGGTCGCGCTCGCCATCGTCATGGGCGCGAGCTTCCTCTACAAGAAGAAGCTGGCGCTCTACGGCCAATTGTTCGACAGCGGCGTCGGCATGGCGGGCGTCTTTATCTGCCTGTTCTGGCTGTTCACCGCGATCTTCGCCTCGACCATCTCGCCTTTCGATCCCCTCGGCCAGATCCCGATCATGAAGGACACGCTGCCGGGCGCCATCGAACCGCAATCGGGGCTCGTCTATCTGTTCGGCGGCGACAAGCTGGCGCGCGACGTCTTTTCGCGAATGGTCTATGGCAGCCAGATCGTGCTGATCATCGCGCCCGCGGCGACCGGCTTCGCGCTCATGGTCGGCATCACGCTCGGCCTGCCGGCCGGCTACTACGGCGGCAAGATCGATTCGATCCTGTCGTTCCTGGCCAATCTCGTGCTGGCCTTCCCGGTGATCCTGCTGTTCTACCTGCTGGTGACGCCGGGCATCATGGACACCCCGATCCCCTATGCGCTCGCCGGCGTCTTCTTCCTGTTCCCGATCATCTTCTTCTGCGTGCTGTTCTGGACACGCTTCAAGAACCGGCCGGACCGGATCTACATCCTGCTCGGGCTTACGCTTATCATTGGTGGCTGGATCTATATCGGCCTTGTCTTCGACAGGGATCCACTGAAGATCGTCCATATCGATCCCAACCAGCTCAACATCTTCGTGGCGGTGGTGTTCGCCTCCAGCCCCGGCGTGTTCCGCATCGTGCGCGGCCTGACCATGGACATCAAGACGCGCGACTATGTGGCGGCGGCGCAGACGCGCGGTGAATCGCCCTGGTACATCATGCTTTGGGAGATCCTGCCCAATGCGCGCGGACCGCTGATCGTCGACGCCTGCCTGCGCATCGGCTACACTACGATCCTGCTCGGTACGCTGGGCTATTTCGGCCTGGGCCTGGCGCCCGAGAGCCCGGACTGGGGCACGGCGATCAAGGATGCCAGCCGGCTGCTGCGCTCCTTCATCCACCCGGCACTTCCGCCGACGATCGCGCTGATGTCGTTCGTGCTGGGGCTGAATTTGCTGGCCGATTCCCTGCGTGAGCAATCGATGAAGGATTGATGGCGGGGTTCTTGACCCTAATTGCCCAGAGCATGATCCCGAAAGTGGCATCCGGTTTTCGGGATCATGCTTAAACGGAAGAACCAAGGATTGGAGCGACCCATGAACGAGGCAGTTCGAAATCCGGCCAAGCCGACCAATGGGCCGACCAATGGGCCGATCATCGAGATCGAAAACCTGTCGATCTCCTTCTTCACCCGCAAGGGCGAGATACCGGCCGTGATGGACTTTTCCTGCACGGTCATGCCCGGCGAGGCGATGGGCATCGTGGGCGAATCCGGCTGCGGCAAGTCGACCGTGTCGCTCGGCATCATGCGCGATCTCTCCAATATCGGGAGGATCGTCGGCGGCAGGATCAAGTTCCAGGGCAAGGACATGGGCGAGCTCTCCGAGGACGAACTTCGTTCGATCCGCGGCAACAAGATCGCCATGATCTACCAGGAGCCGATGGCCAGCCTCAACCCGGCGATGAAGATCGGCCAGCAGCTGATGGAAGTACCCCTGATCCACGACAAGGTGTCGAAGGAAGAGGCCCATAGGCGCGCGCTCGAAATGGTGCGCTCGGTCAAACTTCCCGACCCTGAGCGCATGATGCGCTCCTATCCGCACCAGCTGTCAGGCGGCCAGCAGCAACGCATCGTCATCGCCATGGCGCTGCTGTCGAAGCCGGCGCTGCTCCTCCTCGACGAGCCGACCACGGCGCTCGACGTGACGGTGGAGGCGGGCATCGTCGAACTGGTCAAGGGGCTTGGCGAGAAGTTCGGCACCTCGATGATCTTCGTATCGCACAATCTCGGGCTCATCCTCGAGACCTGCGACCGCATCACGGTGATGTATTCGGGCGAGGCGGTCGAGACCGGCAAGATCAAGGACGTGTTCGACCGGATGCGCCATCCCTACACGCAAGGGCTGTTCCGCTCGATCCCGCTGCCGGGCGCGGACAAGAACTCGCGGCCGCTTATCTCGATCCCCGGCCAGTTGCCGCTGCCGCATGAGCGGCCGAAGGGCTGCAATTTCGGCCCGCGCTGCCACCATTTCGTCGAGGGCGTCTGCAATGCCGCCGAAATCCCGATGGTCGAGGTCGCGGGACATGAAGGCCATTTCTCGCGCTGCGTGCGCTTCAACGAGATCGACTGGGAAGCGCTGCCGCCCGGTGCCAAGAAGGTCAACGAAAAGGTCGTGCCCGGCGCCCCCGTGCTCAAGATCGAGGACCTCAGGAAATACTACAAGGTTGGCGGCAGCGAGGTGTTCGGCTCGAGCGAAGGCCGCGTCGTGAAGGCCAACGAGACGATCTCGTTCACAGCGCGTGAATCCGAAACGGTCGCCATTGTCGGCGAATCCGGCTGCGGAAAATCGACGCTGGCCAAGGTGCTGCTCGGGCTTGAGACGGCAAGCTCCGGCAGTGTCAAGCTCGGCAACAAGGAAATCCAGTCGACCGGCATCGAGAGCCGCAGCGTCGATACGGTGTCGTCGATCCAGATGGTGTTCCAGAACCCGTTCGACACGCTCAACCCCAGCCATTCGGTCGGAGCACAGATCATCCGCACGCTGGAGAAATTCAAGGTCGGCAAGACGGTCGCCGACCGGCGCAAGCGCATGCTGGAACTGCTCGACCTGGTGAAGCTGCCGCGTGCCTTCGAGACGCGCAAGCCGCGCCAGCTTTCGGGCGGCCAGAAGCAGCGCATCGGCGTGGCGCGCGCCTTTGCCGGCGACGCCAAGGTGGTGGTGGCGGACGAGCCTGTGTCGGCGCTCGACGTGTCGGTGCAGGCGGCCGTGACCGAGCTGCTGATGGACATCCAGCGCAAGAACAAGACGACGATGCTGTTCATCAGCCACGACCTGTCCGTCGTGCGCTACATCGCCGACCGCGTCGTCGTCATGTATCTCGGCTACATCGTCGAGCAGGGCACGACCGACCAGATCTTCGCGCCGCCTTACCACCCCTATACCGAGGCGCTGCTGTCGGCGATCCCGATCGCGGACACCAGCGTGATCAAGAAGCACATCGTGCTCGAAGGCGACATCCCCTCGGCGATGAACCCGCCATCCGGCTGTCCTTTCCAGACACGCTGCGGCTACAAGAAGCTGGTGCCGGACAATCTGTGCGAGACCAAGGTGCCGCCGGTCAAAAACCTCGGCGACGGCCATATGAGCCTGTGCTGGCTCTCCGACGACGTGCTGGCGAAGATGGAGCCGGTGATCAAGTTCGACAAGGACCATGCCGCCCAGGAGGGTGTGCCGGATGATGCGCCGCATGGTGCCGGCCCCGGCTTTGCCGGCACCCAGCCCAGCCGGCCGCATGGCAAGACGGGAAGTTTGGAGGCTGACCAAATCGGAGAGGCCGTCGAGGAAAGCGAGGCTGTCATGCGAGCCCGTCGTCACGAAGTCCGCGACGAGGTTTCGGAAACCGGGGTTTCAAAGCCTGACGATACGACAAGGCGGCATTGAGCCAGAGCGGTTCAGCGTTTGATGGAATGTTGACCCGCTCGAGATCTTTGTCTTACGCAATTGCGGACGGAAAACCGCCGCGCACTTTCCTGGAATTGCTCCTGGCGGCGCGTCAGCTGCCGCATTGCCTCAGCTGTTCGGCATAGTCGCGGGCCATCTTGTCGGTGGCCCGGGCGTAGCTCTGCACACCGGCGTCGCCACGGTTGCCGCGACCGTAGGCGGTCCAGCCGAGATAGTAGGCGAGGTAGAGGTTGTAGGTGTCGTTGCGGGCGACGCCGTAGCTATCGGCTGTCTTGGAGTGGTACCAGCCGACGAAATCGACGGCATCGGCGAACTTGGTCCGCCGCGCCGCCCAATTGCCGGTTTCGTTCTGATATTGCGACCAGGTACCGTCCAGCGCCTGCGAGAAGCCGGTGGCTGACGAGACGTGCTTCCACGGGATGAAGCCGAGCAGCTTGGTGCGCGGCGGCCTTGCGTTGCTCTTGAAGCCGGATTCCTTGCGCACGGTCGCCATCAGCACAGGGACCGGCACGCCGTATTTCTGCGAGGTGCGCTCGGCGGCCGACTGCCAATTGTCGAACCAGCCATCATTCTGGTCGAAGACGGCGCACACATTGTTGATATGGCTGGGCGCGGTCGCGCAGGCCGAAAGTGCCAGCAACACACCAACCGCTACAATTTTACTAAAACTCGACCTGCGCATTGGATGAGCAATAGGCCGAAATCATAAAAGGAATCTTGCTGCGTCCGTTAATGCTTTGTCGGCACGGGCGCGTGAAAAACGCCGTAGGGATATTCCGACGTCAGTTGTCGCTTTTTATAAAACGATGCTGCATGGATGCCGCCTTGGCTAAAATCACGTCTGTAAATGGCGTATTTCTGAAAGCTCGCCCGGTTTGCCGAGGCTTTGATGTCGGGCATGAACGAGCCTAGACGCAAGCGCGGCGCCGAGCGCACCAGCAACAGGGGGCCAGCGCCCATTCTGCAACTGCCACCTCGGCGGGTGAGGAATCCCTATCCACCGATGGCGTTGCTGTCCGCCGACCAGATCGAGGCAATCCACCAGGCGTCGATGCACGTCCTGGAGAATTTCGGCATCGAGGTCATGAGCCCGCGGGCGCTGTCGCTGTTCGAGAAGGCCGGCGCCAAGGTCGATCATGCAACGGCCAATGTCCGCATCGATCGCGGCATGGTCGACGAGGCGCTGAAGACGACGCGGCCCAACTACCGCCTAACACCGCGCAACCCAGCAAATACGGTCCATCTTGGCGGCAACACCATCAATTTCACGCTTGTTGCCGGGCCGCCCAATGTGCACGACATGGAGCGTGGCCGGCGCGCCGGCAATCTGCGCGATTATGCCGACCTCACCCGGCTGGCGCAGCATTTCAACTGCGTCCACATGCTCGGCAACCAGGTCTGCGCGCCGGTCGAACTGCCGGCCAATTCGCGCCACCTCGATACCTATTTCACCAATCTGACGCTGACCGACAAAAGTTTCCATGTCTCGGCGATCGGCCGGGGCAGGGCGCTGGACGGCATCGAGATGATGGCGATCGCGCGCGGGCTGACGCTGGACCAGATGCGCGACGATCCCGGCATCGCCACCATCATCTCGGTCAATTCGCCGCGCCGCTTCGACGAGATGATGGCCGAGGGGTTGATGACGATGGCCGAGTACGGCCAGTCGGTGGCGGTGACGCCCTTCACGCTGATGGGGGCGATGAGCCCGGTGACGCTGGCGGGCGCGCTGGCGCAGCAGAATGCCGAGGCGCTGTTCGGCGTGGTGTTGACGCAGCTGGTACGGCCCGGCGCACCGGTCATGTATGGCGCCTTCACTTCCAATGTCGACATGAAGTCGGGTGCGCCGGCCTTCGGCACGCCGGAGAACACCAAGGCCAATATTGCATCGGGACAACTGGCCCGGCGCTACGGGCTGCCGTACCGGACGACACCAGGATCGGCCTCCAACGCCGCCGATGCGCAAGGCGCTTACGAGACGCTGATGGCGCTCTGGGGCGCGGTGCTCGGCCACGGCAATCTCGTCTACCATGCAGCAGGCTGGCAGGAGGGCGGGCTGACGGCGTCCTTCGAAAAGTTCATCATCGATGTCGAGATGATCCAGCACATGATGGAGTTCCTGCGCCCGATCGTGGTCGACGAGGCCGAGCTTGCCGTCGAGGCGCTGGGGGCAGTGCCGACCGGCGGCCATTTCTTCGGCGAGCCGCATACGCTGGAGCGTTATGCCACCGCCTTCTACCAGCCGATGCTGTCCAACTGGCAGAATTACGAGGCCTGGCAGGAGGCCGGCGGGCTTGATGCGACCGCGCGCGCGACGCCGCTGTGGAAGAAGGCGCTGGAGGATTATGCCGAGCCGGCGATGGATATCGCCGTGCGCGAGGCGTTGGAGGCCTATGTGGCGAAGCGGCGCGAGGCTATCGGGCAGGGCGAGCCGTGATGGTTTTCACAGGTCGGCGCTGCCCCTCACCCTTACCCTCTCCCCGTGAAGAACGGGGAGAGGGGGGCGCTAACGTCGCAGCTTCTCCCTTCTCCCCGTCACTATACGGGGAGAAGGTGCCGGCAGGCGGATGAGGGGCGGCGCCAACCTTTAGCAATCCCAAATAGATCCCTCCCATCCCGAATCCGCTCATCCATCCAACTCACTGATATCAGAGAAAAATCCATGAAATCGCATGCAAAGGTCGTGGTCATTGGCGGCGGTGTCGTCGGGTGTTCCGTGCTGTTCCATCTTGCCCGCCACGGCTGGACCGACGTGGTGCTACTGGAACGCGACGAGCTGACCTCCGGCTCGACCTGGCACGCGGCGGGCGGCATGCACACGATCAATGGCGATCCCAACGTCGCCAAGCTGCAGAAATACACCATCAATCTCTACAAGGAGATCGAGGAACTCTCCGGCCAGGCGACCGGCGTGCACCTGACCGGCGGCGTGCTTCTCGCGGCGACCGAGGCGCGGCTGGACTGGCTGCGCGGTGTCGTCGCCAAGGGCCGCTATCTTGGCATCGACCTGGAAGTGATCTCGCCGAAAGAGGCGGCCGAACTGATGCCGCTGCTCGATCCCAAGCAGTTCGTCGGCGCGGTCCGCAACAAGGAGGACGGCCATCTCGACCCCTCGGGCGTCACCCACGCCTATGCAAAGGCCGCGCGCAAGCTCGGCGCCGAGGTCGAGCGCTTTACCAAGGTCGAGGACATCGTGCGGCGGCCCGACGGGATGTGGCGCGTCATCACCAACAAGGGCGAGGTGGTGGCCGAGCATGTCGTCAATGCCGGCGGCCTGTGGGCGCGCGAGGTCGGGCGCATGGTCGGGCTGGAACTGCCGGTTCTGGCCATGGAGCACATGTACCTGATCACCGAGGACATGCCGGAGGTTGCCGACTGGAACGCCAAGACCGGCACCGAGATCATCCACGCGGTCGATTTCGACGGTGAGCTCTATCTGCGCCAGGAACGCGGCGGCATGCTGATGGGGACCTATGAGAAGGCCAACAAGCCATGGTCCGAATACCAGACGCCATGGAATTTCGGCCATGAACTGCTGGCGCCGGACATCGACCGCATCGCACCGTCGCTGGAGGTCGGCTTCCGGCATTTCCCGGCCTTCCAGAACACCGGCATCAAGCAGATCATCAACGGGCCCTTCACCTTCGCGCCTGACGGCAACCCGCTGGTCGGGCCGGTGCGCGGCCTGCCGGGCTTCTGGGTCGCCTGCGGCGTGATGGCGGGCTTCAGTCAGGGCGGTGGCGTCGGCCTGGCGCTGTCCAACTGGATGATCGAGGGCGATCCCGGCGCCGATATCTGGGCGATGGATGTGGCGCGCTACGGCGATTGGGCGACGATGGCCTACACCAACGCCAAGGTGCGGGAGAACTATTCCAGGCGCTTCTCGATCCGCTTTCCCAATGAGGAATTGCCGGCCGGACGGCCGCTGAAGACAACTCCGGTCTACGACCTATTGTCGGCCAGGGGCGCGCAATGGGGCGTCGCCTACGGGTTGGAAGTGCCGCTCTGGTATGCGCCGGAGGGCGTCAAAGACGAGTTCTCATGGCGCCGTTCGAGCGACTTCACCCATGTCGCGAGGGAGGTCGCGACGGTCCGCAGCGGCGTCGGCCTGTCGGAGATTTCGAGCTTCGCCAAATACAAGGTGACGGGCGAAGGGGCGGCGGCCTGGCTCGACAAGATGCTTGCCTGCAAGCTGCCGAAGCCCGGCCGGATGACGCTGGCGCCGATGCTGAAGGAGGACGGCAGACTGATCGGCGATTTCACGCTGGCCAATCTCGGAGCCGATGGCTGGTTCCTCGCTGGCTCCGGCATTGCCGAGGAATACCACATGCGCTGGTTCGAGGCGCATCTGCCGAAGGACGGTTCGGTGCGCATCGAAGCGCTGGGAGCGAAACTCACCGGCCTTGCGATCGCCGGGCCGGAAGCGCGGGATGTGTTGGCCAAGGTCAGCCGAGCGGATGTCTCCAACGCAGCGTTTCCGTTCATGGCGGTGGCGAGAATGGATATCGGCATGGCGCCGTGCCTGGTTGGCCGCGTCAGCTACACCGGCGATCTCGGCTACGAGATCTGGGTGGCGCCGGAATATCAGCGTGCGGCGTTCCAGGCGCTGATGGCGGCGGGTGCGGAACTCGGCATCGGCCTGTTCGGTTCACGTGCCCTCAACGCCCTGCGGCTGGAGAAGAACTACGGCTCGTGGGGACGCGAATACAGGCCGATCTACGGGCCGCTGGAAGCCGGGCTCGACCGTTTCGTCGCCTATGGCAAGGAGGTTGATTTCATCGGCAAGGCGGCGGCACTCGCCGAGCGCAAGCAAGGCGGCAAGCTGCGCCTGCGCACTTTCATCGTCGAGACAGACGATGCCGATGTCATCGGCGACGAGCCGATCTGGTTCGGCGGCGCGGTGCGCGGCTGGGTGACGTCGGGCGGCTTCGCGCATCATTCCAAAAAATCCGTCGCCGTCGGTTACGTGCCGAAGGAGATCGCCGACGAGAGCGACGGGTTTGAAATCGAGTTGCTGGGCAAGCGGCATGCGGCGCGCATCCAGGCCACGCCACTGTTCGATGCGAATTTCGAACGGATGCGGGGGTGAGGTTCACCCCCGCACGGGGGCATCATGCGTTGTGTTGGTTGTCGAGCGCGAAGGCTCCGGCGCCGGCAAAGACCAGATAAAGGAAGATGAAGCAGAATGAGATCGCCGCGTCGCCGCTGTTGTTGACCGGGAAGAAGTCGCGCGGCATGTGCGCAGAGAAATAGGCGATTGCCATTTCGCCGGCCAGGAGGAACGCGACCGGGCGCGTGAACAGGCCAAGCGCCAGCAGGATGCCGCCGGCGAATTCAAGGATGCCGGCAGCGGTGGTCAGTCCGGTGAGGGCGTGGGCTTGGGCGCTTTCCGGGAAGTTGAACAGCTTCTGGCTGCCATGTTCGATGAACTGCAGCGCGGTCATGATGCGCAGCACGCCGAGCGCCTGCGGCTGGTATCTGGCAAGACCTTCGAAAAGCTTCATCTAGAACTCCGATTTGTCCCTCCCGGCCCGGCCATAAAGCATCCCCGAAAGCCGGACCATTCACAACGTTCGCACCGATATCAATTGTCGGTGAGGAGGACATGATTGGGCAGACAAAGAAGGCGAAGCGGACCGATTGGTTCCACTGGTCATCTTGCTTCGTGGCGCTATAGTTGGCGCAAATCTCTCCCGATCCGCCATTTGGTCCTATGGAGTCCCGCCGTGAAGACACTCGTTTTTGGTTTTGCAGCCATGCTGGCGGCGACGACCGCCGTCATGGCCGAGGACGCGGGGTGTGAGGCCTTCAAATGGCCGGTGACGCGCGAACAGGCACTGTTTCCCGTGGCGCCAGCAATGCCGTCGGGGGCAACGCTGGCGGTCGGTGCGGCAGCGGATCTCGCACTGGTGCCGGTCGAGAAGGCCGGCTTCGCGATGCGGCCCGAGCATGCGCCGGCGCCGGGCACGTTTGGCGCCGTCGCAAGTGTGGCCGTGCCGCCCGAGGGGAGCATCCAGATAAGCCTGTCGGGCGAGGCCTGGATCGATGTCATCCAGGATGGCAAGGCCGTGAGATCGGCCGATTACAGCGGCGTCAAGACTTGCCCGGGTATCCGCAAGAGCGTGCGCTTCAAGCTCGCGACCGGCCAGGCCACCCTCCAGTTCAGCGGTGCGAAGAAAGCTGATCTCAAGGTCGCCGTGCTGGCGCCGGAATAACTGGCGCCAGCCGGACCGCCGTTCGTCGGCGACGTGATGAATGGCCGTCCTGTCGTGCGAGCCGTCGCAGTTACCCTAACGTCCCGGCGCCATCAGCGCGAAATGGGCGCCCTGCGGATCCTGGCACTGCACGATCCAGCTGCCGCCGGGCACATCCATCGGTCCCATCAGGACCTTGCCGCCATTGTCGGTCACGCGTTTGGCCGCCGCGTCGATGGCTGGCACGTTGAAATAGAACTGCCAGACCGGCACCGGGATCTGCTCCGGCTTGTTCATGATGCCGCCGCCTGATTCGGGGCCGGCCGTGAAGGTCTGATAGATGCCCATCGGCCCCATATCGAAATCGCCGGCATTGGCCCAGCCGAACTGGCTGGAATAGAAGTCGAATGCGGCCTTCCAATCCGACGTGTAGAGCTCATGCCAGCCGATATGGCCAGGCGTCGCGGCCGGCACGACGGGTTGGTCCGGGCCGTTCGGCTGCAGGAACATGAAGGTCGCGCCTTGCGGATCGGCGACGACGGCGAAGCGGCCGACGCCTGGGATGTCGTCGGGCTGGCGATGAACGGTGCCGCCGGCTTTCTGCAGCGATGCCGTGGCGGCATCGACATCCCTGGTATGGATATAACCCAGCCAGGCGGGCGGCATGCCCATCTTGGCCGCATCCTCGGGCATCGTCATCAGGCCGCCGACGCCACGCTCGCCGACATTCATGACGATGTAGCGTGGCATGCCGGGGGCCTTCTCAAAGGGCTGCGCCGTCCAGCCGACAACCTTGGTGTAGAATGCCTCGGCGGCGTCGAGGTCCGTGGTCATCAGCTCGTACCAGAAGAAGGGCATTGGGGATTTCGGCATTTGTCGGTCTCCTCACCTTTATGCACCGATCGTGTTTCGATCCATCATAGGACGATCTTCGAGACGGAAATCCGACAACTTTGCGCAAAGATGTGCCGTCGAGTAAGATGTTTCGTCCATGATGCCGCGGGTAGCCCGATTTCAGTCGATAACATGAGTAAAAAATTCATGTTATTATCGAAGTTTTTCAGCGGCTTATCCAGAAAATTGACCAATTGATAAAAAAATAAAACGTGCTAGCCTTCCCCAAAACGAAAACATGGGGAACTGAAAATGCCAGAAGGCCAGTTCAAGGAAGGCATTGCCGGCGGACGGCTTTCGCCCGACCAGTATGCGGACAATTTTTCCGACCTGCATCCGCCGCTCGATCACCACGAGGCGCTGGTCGAATCCGACCGCTGCTATTTCTGCTACGACGCGCCATGCATGAATGCATGCCCGACCTCGATCGACATCCCGATGTTCATCCGCCAGATATCGACCGGCAACCCGATCGGGTCGGCCAAGACTATCTTCGACCAAAACATTCTTGGCGGCATGTGCGCCCGCGTTTGCCCGACAGAGACGCTGTGCGAGGAGGTCTGCGTTCGCGAAGTGGCGGAAGGCAAGCCGGTGCAGATCGGTCGGCTGCAGCGCTACGCCACCGATATCGCGATGGGCGAGAACAAGCAATTTTACAAGCGCGCCGAACCATCAGGAAAGACGGTTGCCGTTGTCGGCGCCGGCCCGGCCGGTCTTGCCGCCGCGCACCGGCTCGCCCGTCATGGCCATGACGTGACCATCCTGGAAGCGCGCCCGAAGGCCGGCGGCCTCAACGAATACGGCATCGCCGCCTATAAGAGCGTCGACAATTTCGCCCAGGCCGAGGTCGACTACGTCACCTCGATCGGCGGCATCGACATCCAGAACGGCAAGGCGCTCGGCCGCGACTATCAGCTCTCCGACCTGATCCGCAATTATGATGCTGTGTTCCTCGGTATGGGGCTTGGCGGCGTCAACGCGCTGCGCGCCGATGGCGAGGATGCGGCCGGCGTCACCAATGCGGTGGAGTTCATTGCGGAACTTCGCCAGGCCAGCGACCTCTCCGGTTTGCCGGTCGGCCGGCGTGTCGTCGTCATCGGCGGCGGCATGACGGCGATCGACGCCGCCGTGCAATCGAAACTGCTTGGCGCGGAAGAGGTGACCATTTGCTACCGGCGCGGCCAGGAGCACATGAACGCCTCCGAATTCGAACAGGATCTGGCCGCCGCCAACGGCGTCACCATCCGCCATTGGCTGCAGCCGAGGCGGGTGATTGCCGAGGGCGGCAAGGTGTCGGCCATCGAACTCGAATACACGGCGCTGCGTGGCGACATGCTTGCCGGCACCGGCGAGACGCTGACGCTCGTCGCCGACCAGGTGTTCAAGGCCATCGGCCAGAGCTTTGTGCCGGCCGCCCTCAACGGCAGCAGTGCTGCGATCGACCTCGAAGCCGGCCGCATCAAGGTCGATGCGGAAGGGCGCACCTCGCTCGCCAAGGTCTGGGCCGGCGGCGACTGTATTTTTGGCGGCGATGACCTGACCGTCTCGGCCGTGGCGCAGGGGCGCGATGCGGCGGAGTCCATCCACCGGGCACTGACCTTTAACGGGAGGGCGTGAGCATGGCAGACATCCGCAACACTTTCGTCGGCATCAAATCGCCCAATCCGTTCTGGTTGGCCTCGGCGCCGCCGACGGACAAGGCCTATAATGTCATTCGCGCCTTCAAGGCCGGCTGGGGCGGTGTCGTCTGGAAGACGCTCGGCGAGGAAGGCCCGCCCGTCGTTAACGTCAACGGCCCGCGCTACGGCGCGATCTGGGGTGCGGACCGCCGTCTGCTCGGCCTCAACAATATCGAGCTGATCACCGACCGCGATTTGCAGACCAATCTGCGCGAGATGAAGCAGGTCAAGATGGACTGGCCCGACCGGGCACTGATCGCTTCGATCATGGTGCCTTGCGTCGAGGAAAGCTGGAAGTCCATCCTGCCTCTGGTCGAGGAGACCGGTGCCGACGGTATCGAGCTCAATTTCGGCTGCCCGCACGGCATGTCGGAGCGCGGCATGGGTGCCGCCGTCGGCCAGGTGCCGGAATATATCGAAATGGTGGTGCGCTGGTGCAAACAGTACACGCGCATGCCGGTCATCACCAAGCTGACGCCCAACATCACCGACGTCCGCAAGCCGGCGCGGGCGGCACATGCCGGCGGCACCGACGCGGTGTCGCTGATCAACACCATCAATTCGATCACTGGTGTCGACCTCGACAATTTCGCGCCGATGCCGACCATCGACGGCAAGGGTTCGCATGGCGGCTATTGCGGTCCGGCGGTTAAGCCGATCGCCATGAACATGGTGGCCGAAATCGCGCGCGATCCCGAAACACGCGGCCTGCCGATCTCCGGCATCGGCGGCATCACCACTTGGCGCGATGCGGCCGAATTCATGGCGCTTGGCGCCGGCAATGTGCAAGTGTGCACGGCGGCGATGACCTACGGTTTCAAGATCGTCCAGGAGATGATCGCCGGTCTCGAAAACTGGATGGACGAGAAGGGCCACCGCTCGCTCGACGACATTATCGGCCGCGCCACGCCCAATGTCACCGACTGGCAATATCTCAACCTCAACTATGTCGCCAAGGCGCATATCGACCAGGATGCCTGCATCAAATGCGGCCGCTGCCACATCGCCTGTGAGGACACTTCGCACCAGGCGATCACCAGCATGGTCAACGGCGTCAGGCATTTCGAGGTGATCGAGGCCGAATGCGTCGGCTGCAATCTGTGCGTCAATGTCTGCCCGGTCGACAACTGCATCACCATGGAGCCGCTGGCAGCCGGCGCGATGGACCAACGCACCGGCAAGCCGGTGTCTCCAATCTACGCCAACTGGACCACGCACCCGAACAACCCGATGGCCAAGGTGGCAGCGGAGTAGCGGCTGGTCATAACGCCGGTTGAGTTCAACCGCCCCGTCTTTTGCACGGGGCGATTTTCGTAATGCTTCAATTCACGGGTTGGCGCCGCCCTTCATTGTCCTGCCGGACATTTCTCCCCGTATAGAGACGGGGAGAAAGGGCTGGCCGCGACGCCGGCTCCTCTTCCTCAACGTCGGAGATTGGCGAAGGCTCTCGCGACAGCACCCCTCTCCCCGTCTCTATACGGGGAGAGCGACTGTCTTGGATTTCAAGCGGGTTGCCATGGTTTTTGGTCCCTGATCATGGCGTTGAGGAT
>NZ_VFVX01000038.1:0-38383 GCF_006442395.1 Mesorhizobium sp. B2-3-5
GCGCGGCGACGCGCCTGGTTCAAGGCCCAGCCTGATCTCGATCCCGAACGGTTGGTCTTTATCGACGAGACCGGCGCCGCCTTCCGCAGTCGAGCGCCGCACAAAATCCATGTGACAACGCCCTTCCTACGCTTTACGTCGCAAAATTTGGAGCCAGAGGCTAGTCGGCTCCATAGACCTTCCCACGGAGCAGAACAAACACCGTCGCGAGGCTCGCGATGACCAGCAATAAGGTCGAAACCACCGCAATCGTCGGATCAATTTCATTTTTGAGCGCGGTGAACATGACTTTTGGCAGAGTCGAGTTGAAGCCGGATGATATCAGCAGCGCGACGACGACCTCGTCCAGCGAGGTGAGAAAGGCAAGCAGTGCCGAGACCACGATCGAATAGGCAAGCTGTGGCAACACAACGAGCCTTATCGTCGTAAACCGGCTCGCGCCGAGACTATACGATGCCTGTTCAAGCACCGGATCGAACTGGTTGAACCCGGCGGTCATGATCAGGAAGATCACCGGCAAGGAAAGTGCGACATGTCCGAGCAGGACGCCGGGCACCGTGCCGACCAGTCCCACTTTCGCAAGCAGGAAATAGAGCCCGATTCCGACCAGGATTGTTGGCACCAGCGCAGGGAGAAGGACAATCGCGGCGAGCGCCGTTCGCATTTTGACGGACAAGGACCTTGCTCCATAGGCCGCCGCAAATCCGATCGGAACCGCGACGAGTACGGTTAGAAGCCCCAATTTGGCGGACGCCCAGGTCGCTGCCTGCCACTTCGTCGAACCGAGATAATTGTCGTACCATCGAAGCGAGAACGAGGAGGGAGGGAATTCGAGCAGATTGCTGCCGGAAAGCGACATCGGGATAACGATGAAGGAAGGCGCGGCCAGGAATATCGCAATCAACACCGCGAAAATCCTGACTGAGACGCTTTGCCATCGCGGCCGGGGAAAACCTTCAAACATCAGCTTTTCCTTTGCAGCATTCTTGAAAGGGTCAAGCCGGCAAACATCATGACGCCCACGCACAGGAGCAGGACAACGCCGAGCGCGCTGGCGGTGCCCCAATTGGCTGAACTGGCGAGGCTCCGTTCCAGGCGCATTGCGACCATGTAGACCTTGCCGCCGCCAAGGATGTCCGGCGTCACGTAAAAGCCAAGGCAGGAAACGAAAACAAGCGCCGAGCCTGCAACAATTCCGGGCAGTGAAAGCGGAATGAAGATCATCCGCAATGCTTGCCAGCGGGTCGCCCCAAGGCTTGCCGATGCCCGCATCAGATTGATGTCGATCTGCCGCATGGAGCCGAGAACCGGAAGGATGAAGAGCGGGAGCATGATGTGGGTCATGCCGAGGATGGCGCCGAAATAGTTGAACACCAGCGGCAGCGGATCGGATGTCAATCCGAGACCTTGCAGCGCCTGGTTGACCACGCCGTTCCGCTGCAAGAGAACGATCCAGGCATAAGCCCTGACCAGCAGAGACGTCCAGAACGGCAACAGGACTGCGAGAAGCAGCAAGCGTCCCGACCGTCTCGGCAAGGCTATGATCATTAGCGTGAATGGAACGCCGATGATGATGCAGGCAAGAACGGTGGCGAAACTGACCTCGAACGTAACCTCGAAGCTGCGCAGGAAGCTTTCGTCGGTCAAAACCCGAGCGTAATTTTCGCCGCCGACCGTTCCGTCGGATCCAAACGCGGATAACCAGAACAGCCAAAGGCAAGGCAAGGCCACAGCGATCAGAATGATGATGGCGCAGGGAGCCACGAACGAAGCCGACGCCATTGCCGCGCGACGTTCGTGCTTCCCCATCGATGCGGCGCTTGGGGCTCGAACGCCAGTTGAGACTTCCGCCGCGATCGTCATAGGAAATGCATTCGATCGTGATTGACGAAAAGGTCGATGCTGTCGCCATTGGTCAATCGCGACATAGCCTCGCCGTCGGCTTGTTGGGCCCTGACGCGCATGGGCGACAGGCTGTTCGGCAGGTTGACCTCGAGCAACCAGCTGTCTCCTTGGAAGACGCATTGGCGAACGATCCCACAAAGGGCCGCGGCCCCTTGAGGAGCAGAACCGATGCGCAAATCCTCCGCGCGAAGCATCAGTTGCGACACCGAGCCGGCGGGGCGCATGGATTGCGGGACAATATTCTTCGCATAGTCGATAGGAAGGAGGATCGCCTCCCCCAGGAACTCCGCTACGAAAGCCGATGTGGGACGCGTATAGATGCTTATGGGAGTGCCGACCTGTACGATTTTTCCACCATTCACCACGGCGATCCGGTCGGAGAGCGTCAGCGCTTCGCGCTGATCATGCGTGACGTAGATCATCGTCAGGCCGAGGGCCTTGTGCAGATCGCGAAGCTCGATCTGCATCTGCTCGCGCAAGTTCTTATCCAGGGCTGAAAGCGGCTCGTCGAGCAACATGATGCTTGGCTCGAAGACAATCGCGCGCGCCAGGGCCACGCGCTGGCGCTGGCCCCCGGAAAGTTCGCTGATGCGCCTGTCGTCGAGACCGGCAAGCTGCACCATCTGCAAGGCCCGTTCGGATCGTTTAGCCATTTCGGCGCGCGACACGCCGCGCACCCTCAGTGGGAAAGCGACATTTTCCCGCACACTCATGTGCGGGAAAAGCGCATAGCTCTGGAAGACCACGCCGATATTCCGCTGGTTGGCTGGAATACCGACGATGTCCTTGTCGCCGATCCTGATTTCTCCCGCGTCAGGCTGCAGAAAACCTGCAATGGCCATGAGCAGGCTGCTCTTGCCCGATCCGGATGGACCGAGGAGCGTTACGAATTCGCCTGCCTTCACATCAAGATCGACAACGTCCAGCGCCTTAAACGAGCCGAACGCCTTGCTTATGCCGATGAGAGAAACCGGAACCGTCATTCGATGCTTACCGGGTCATCATGTCAACGAACATCGACTGAGCCTTGTCGTTGTTTTCGACCCACCAGTCCGCATCCTGCACAATCTGTTTCTTCACATTGTCCGGGTTGGTGGGCAATGTCGCGGCCAGCGCCGGGTCGATCAAGCCGGTTTCGAAAGCCTTCATGTTAGTCGGCCCATCGTGGGTGAACTTGACAAACTTGGCCTGGGACTCGGCTGACATCATTTCGTTCAGCATTTTCATGGCTTCTCCGGCATGCGGCGCGCCCTTCGGCACTGCGAAGCAGTCCGTACCCAGGATGCCCTGATTGAAATCGTACTTGGCGGCTGCCCCTTCCTTTATCGCAGTGTCGAACCGGCCGTTCCAGCCGCTGAGCATATCGACCTCACCGTCCTTGATCAGCTGCGTTATCTGGGCGCCCGACTTCCACCAGACAGCGATATTCGGCTTGAGCTTCTCGATCTTGTCGATCGCCCGCTGCAGGCCCGCCGGCGTGGCGAGAACCTTGTAGACGTCCGTGGGAGCGACGCCGTCGGCCATCAGCGCGGCTTCCAATTGCGCTTCCGCGTTGCCGCGCATGGCGCGGCGACCGGGGAACTTCTCGACGTCAAAGAAATCAGCCCAATTCTGGGGTCCTTTGTCGCCGTACGTCTTGGTGTTGTACGCAAACGTCAGCGAGTACGAATAGAAGCAGACGGCGTATTTCGGCGCGGTTCCCGGGATCAGATCCTTCGCGTCGACCACCGAATAGTCGATCGGCGTCAGGATTCCTTCCTTGCCACCGAGACCGGCTTCGTAGGCCGCCATCTGTACGATGTCGTAGGTAACGTTGTTAGCGCCGACCTGCAGCCGAACTGCGTTCAGTCCTTCGTCGATAGTGTCATCGATATAGGCATAGCCGAGCTTCTCACTAGCCGGCCCCCACAGGACGGCACGTCCCCCTTCCTGGGTCGAACCGCCACCCGTCGCGATGCTGACGGTTACCTTGTCCGCCGCATGCGCGGCTCCCGCGATGAGGATCCCGGTGCACAAAATCGTGGTCGACAAAAGCTTCATGTGTTTTTCCTTCCCATTGGTCCATCAGGTGAGGGCGCGTATTTTGTTGTTTATACCGCAACCCTGTTGACATTACTGCACCGTTTCTACATCTTGTCAACCGCAGGCCGCAGGAGGATCAAAATGCCAACGACGACCGAAATGCAGAAACGAGCCGCTGCGATTGCAAAATCTGGAGGAGTAAATGAAGCTATACGAGATAGATATTTAGAACCTCTCCAGACAATGAACGCGTGTGAAGCGCTTATTGTTGGACTTGTTAAGCAGAATGTTCGAAAGTTTCTTGTAGTTTTAGGCCATGGCTCTACCGATATCGGAGAAGTTCTAAGGGTATATTCGGAAGCTGGCGTAACAGAAACATATAATTTTCGAAATGAATGCGAAATGGCGCATGCCGCAACGGCGTTGCGTTGGCAATATGGCGAAGTGCCTGCCTTGGTTACCTCCATCGGACCGGGCGCCATGCTGGCGCTTGCCGGCTCGCTTACCGCGATTACAAATGGCGTTGGCGTCTATCACATCTATGGCGACGAAACGACGCTGCGCGAGGGCTACAATTTCCAGCAGATCCGCAAGAAGGAGCAGCAGACCTTCGCGAAAATGACTGCGATCGCCGGCGAAAGCTATTTCGTCCACACGCCGGCGGCGATGCGCGACGTCCTTCGCCGCGGCGCGGTGCGCGTCAACCACCCCAACAATGCCGGTCCGTTCTACATTCACATGCCGATGAACATTCAGCCGGCGATGATCCAGGACATCAATCTCGCGGCCTTTCCGGAAAGACCGGAATTCGACCTCGGCCCCGCCGCCCAAAACCAGATCGAAGCCGCAGCAGATGTCATCGCGCGCTATGACCGCGTGGTGATCAAGGCCGGCGGCGGCGCCAGGAGCGCCGCGGCGCAGGTGCGCCGGTTCGCCGAAAGTATCGGCGCCACCGTCGTCATCTCGCCCATTAGCCAGGGCCTGATGCCCGACGCTCATCCAAATCACATGCATATCAGCGGGACCAAGGGCACGCTGTCGGGAAACTACGCCGCCGCCCAAGCCGAGCTCGTCATCGTCATCGGATCGCGCGCGGTCTGCCAGACCGACTGTTCGGGCATCGGCTACACCTCGGCGAAGGAGGTCATCAACATCAACGCCGAAGTCGAGGACGTGTCGCACTACAACCGGACGACATGCCTGATCGGCGATGTCGGGCGGACCCTCGAGAAACTGGGCGAAGTCTGCGCAATGCGCGGCATTGGCGCCGCCCGCGCCGAGGCGTGGTTGAAGGAATGCGGCGCCAAGAAGAAGGAATGGGCAGACCTTCGCGCAAGGAACTATGCCAACGCCACCCGTCGCGACGAGATTTGGCAGCGTGAAGTGCTGACCCAACCGGCGGCGTTGAAGGCAATTGTCGATTTCGCCAAAAGCCACAACATCACCAAACTGTTCGACGCTGGCGACGTGCAATCCAATTCACTTCAAGTCTGCGAGGACGATGAGGTCGGCCAGTCAATCTCGGATGGCGGCGCATCCTTCATGGGATTCGGGGTCAGCGGTCTTGTCGCCTCGGCCATTGCCGACAACCCGAATTACACGATGGCGATTTCAGGCGACGGTTCGTTCTGGATGAACCCTCAGGCCTTGATCGATGGCCTCGAACACGGCGTGAACGGAGCGCTCGTCGTCCTCGACAACAGGCGGATGAGCTCGATCACCGGGTTGCAGCGCAAGCAGTACGGCGCGGAATTCCAGACATCCGACTCCGTGGCCGTCGACTATCGTAGCCTGTGCCGGGCAATATCGGGCCTGCATTTCGTCGATGGTGGCACGTCGCCCGAGGAACTGCGTTCAGCCCTGGCCGAGGCCCATGCGCACAAAGGTCTGTCGCTGGTGCACGTTCCGGTCGTCTGGGATCATGTCGGAAGCTCCAGTGTCGGCACTTATGGCCGCTGGAACATCGGCGTGCAGGTCGAAGACGTCGAGCGCGAGTACAGAAACCAGGTCTTGTGACCTTGGTCGAAAGCCGGCGTCCTGGAGCATGTTGGGCCCCGGGCTTTAGAGCCGCGTTCAGGTAGCGCAGCTGGAAGAAGGCGACCGGATCTTGTCTTGGTGTGGGCACGTATCCGGCATATTCGGAACGCTTCGGGATTGATGCTCTACAAACTTCCGGGCGCCTCCGTGCACCCGCCTACGCAAATGAGGTAGAAGAAGATGCGTGCAAGTTACTACAGTACGATGCTGTCCGAACTGCCTCTTGCCGAGGCGGCCGCCGAGGTCGTCAAGGCCGGGTACACCGACCTCGCCATCAACTGCGATGGGATTCCCTCGAAATTCGCGCCGCACATGACGGCCGAAACGCCGGTTGACGAATGTCGCAGGCTGGCAGGCACCGTCCGCGAGGCGGGCCTCGGAATTCCCGCGGTCAGCACGAACTTCTATTTCTTCGCCAAGGACGATGCGGAGCGCTTGCGGGGCCTCGACTACGTCACGCGGATGCTCGATCGCGTCAAGGCGATGGACGTCGACTATGTCCACCTCTGCTCGTCCAAGGCCTATCCCGGCAAGTCCGAAGACGAGATGTTCGATGTGTTTATCGAGACATGGAAGGAAATCCTCTGGCAAGCCGAAGCCCGGGGCATCTCGGTAGGGCTGGAATCGTGCGCGCCGCATATGTATCCGCAGACCGCGCGCTACGAGCAGTTGATCGAGGTACTGGCCCCGCAGAAACTCTATGTCAATTTCGACCCCAGCCACTTCATCGCAATCGGCGAGGATCCGGCCAAGGCTGTCGAAACATTGGCGGATAGCATCCGGCATGTGCACATCAAGGACGCCAAGGGGCGGTTTCCCAACTTCTCCTTTCCGCCGTTGGGAGAGGGCGAGGTCGATTTCCCGGCGTTGATCTCCGCACTATTGAAAATCGGATATGATGGCGCCATGACGATCGAATACGAAGCCAACTATTTCGGCTGGAAGCTGAGCCCGATGGAAGTCCTCGACAGCTCGCGCAAGTTCCTGCGCGATCTGGGGATTTGATCCGAACGCTTAGACAAATCCCCGGGGATCGCCCGGTTCGCTTTCACAATCCGTAGCGAAGATTCGCAGGCGGCAGACCTTCGGGAGACTTTATGAAAAAAGCAGAAATGAATGTTGCACTGATCGGGTCGGGCCTGATCGGAGGCCGGCACATCGAGGCGGTCCAGAAAACGGACGGGCTGAGAATGGCCGTTATTTGCGATGTCGTGGCCGAAAAGGCCGAGGCGGCAGCGGCAAAATACGGTGTCGCCCAGACATCGAGCAATCCCGACGCGGTGTTGGCCGATCCTTCTATCGATGTGGTCATCGTCGCGGTGCCGAACCGTTTTCATCAGGACGTGGCCGTGGCAGCCGCCCAGGCCGGAAAGCACATGCTGCTGGAAAAGCCGGTGGCGCACAACATGGAAAGCGCGCTGAAGATCAAGGACGCGTGCGCCAAGGCCGGGACTGTCGTCAGGGTCGGCCACAATGAACGGTGCTGGGATGCCTCCATTTTGGCGCGGAAGATCGTACAGGCTGGCGTGCTGGGCGATGTCTTCACGTTCCGCAACGTGTTCTCGCACAGCTGGGATGTCGTTTCGATCGACGACTATCGCTGGAACCTCGAGATTTCCGGCGGCGCGTCGATGATGGACATCACGATCCACTCGGTTGACCTGGTGCGCTATCTCATCGGCGGCCAGTACAATTCGGTGGCGTCGAGCCTGCGTCACGTCTTCATGCCGAAGGCAGTGGACGACAATGTAAACCTGATCGCCGAGATGTCGAACGGCGCTTCCGGAACGTTCACATCCGATCGCTTCTCGCCGCTCCTCCACTTCACGACCGAACTCTACGGCACGAAGGGCTCCCTTCACCTGTCCCAATCGACAGTCGGTGGCGCGACCACGGGGCCCTTGACGGTGTTCTCGAGCATTGAGGCGCCGGATCTGCCGGAGGAAATGAGCGACTATCTGCGCCCTCGCACAAAGGGCATACATTCGACTCAGAAGCCGGACGGTTGGCATCACCTCTATCCGCCGCACCGCAATCCGTACCTCAACCAGATGAGGGCCTTTTCACGCGTGCTCCACGGCGAGGAGCCGGGCATCGCGCTTTGCACGCTGGATGACGGCATCCACAATCTGGAGGTCATGCACGCTGCCTATACGGGCATGAATGAACGCCGCTGGGTGAACATCCCGCAGCCGGCGGGAACGCCTTGGGTCATCCCCCACTACGACTGAACATCACAGCACCGATGCCCGGCATCGCGTCATCGCCGCGTTTGATCGGGCATCGGAGCGACACAGCCTCGAAGCTGGCCCGGACCGCGGTCCCCGAGTAGCCACTGAAATTGAAAGAGCCCGTTCAAGCTTCACACTTGAACGGGCTCTTTCAATTTCAGGCAGTTCTCAAATGCTCTTGTCAGCGAGCCAGAGGCGTTATCCGGGGTGGCCGATTGACCGTCAGTTCCGGAACCGGCCCCGACCAACGCTCTATGCGCACCAGCGTCGTATGGGACGCCGTTCCCTGGCTGAGGCCCGAACAACCCTTGTCCAGCGTCAGGGTGTTCGGGTTTCCGTGCACATCCAGCGGCTGGCCGTTGACAATCTGCAGATCGAACCAAGCTCCCGTCGCCAGCAAGATGCAATCGGAGCGTAAGCGAGGATCGAGTCTGACGCCGGCAAGGCAGGCGCCACGCTGGTTGTAGATGCGAACGACGTCGCCTTCCTCGATGCCATGGGTGGCCGCCGTATCGGGATGCATGTCGCAGGGCTCGCGGCCCTTGATCTTGGAGGCCTGCGCTTCGGAGCCCATGTCATTCTGGCTGTGCAACCTTGTCTGCGGCTGACCCGAGATCAGGTGGTATTCGCCCTCGGCGGCGTCGATCAGGCTTTCGATCGGCTTTCTCCAGACCGGATGGCCGGGGCAGTCCTCCAGCTTCATGTCGGCGATCGTCTGATTGAAAAGTGTGATCTTACCGGACTCCGTCGCCAGCGGATTGGCCTGCGGATCGGCCATGAACTTGCCCAGAAACATCGTCGGCGGAATCGAGCCGGGCAGGTCGAAGCGACCCTTCTCGCGGAATTCATCGAATTCCGGCAGCTCATAGCCGCGGTCCCTGGCTACTGCGCGTGAGTCCTGCCACATCGCCCGCAACCAGCCAATCGTGTCGCGGCCGAGCGTAAAGGCTTCCTCGACATCGAAGTGACGCGCCAGCCGCCCGAATATCTGGAAATCATCCATTGCCTGACCATAAGGACGGTGTGCCGGCGACATGTAGAGGATGGTTTTGTCACGCCTGTTCAGCATTATATCGTGGCGTTCAAGAGGCGTCGTCGCGGGCAGAACGATATCGGCGCGTCGGGCGGTGGCGGTCCAGCTGTGCTCGTTCACGATGATCGTTTCCGGTCGCCTCCATGCGCGATCCAGCCTGTTCAGATCCTGATGGTGATGGAACGGATTGCCTCCCGTCCAGAATATCAGGCGGATATCCGGGTACGTTCTGGTTTTACCGTCGTAGGTATAGGTCTCTCCGGGGTGGAGCAGCATGTCGGTGATGCGCGCGACCGGAATGAAATCGGTTACCGGGTTTTTGCCTTGTGGCAGGGCCGGCCAAGGGATGTCACGCATAGGCCTGCCGATCGGTGTTGTCGACCCGTAGCCGAAGCCAAAGCCCAGACCGGGATGCGCCATCTGGCCCAGCATCGCAGCAAGCGCCAGTCCTGCCCAGAGGGGCTGCTCTCCATGGTCGGCGCGCTGGAGAGCCCAGGACACGCTGATCATCGTGCGCTCCGCAGCCATCCGCTTCGCCAGGGCGCGGATGACATCCGCCGGGATATCGCAGATCGGCGCGGCCCAGTCGGCATGCTTTGCCTGACCGTCGGCCTCACCCAGAAGATAGGATCGGTACTGCGGCCAGCCGCTGGTGTAGCGTGCCAGGAACGCCTCGTCCTGCAGATCGTTGGCCAGCAGTTCATGCGACAGGGCCAGCATCATTGCCGTATCGGTGCCTGGTCGGATGGAGATCCACTCCGCGCCGGGCAGGTCGCCTTGTCGCGGGGCGACAGAGACAAGTTTGGTCTTGTCATTGGCCATGTTGGACAACCATTCATCCACTTCATGGCGGGACGTGCCGCCGGAATCCACCTGCGCCGTGTGGACCGAGATGCCACCGAATGCGACGAGCAGCGTGCAATTCTCGGTGACGTGTGACCAGCTCGTCATCTGCTCGCTAAGGATGTGATTGGAAAATCCGGTCAGGCGAGGCAGGAGCACTTCGGCAGCAGCGAAGGAATAGGCGTCCTTCTTTGAAACCGAGCCGCCGATGAGGTTAAGGAATCGCCGCATTTGCCCCTGGGCGTGATGAAAGCGCCCGGCGCTCGACCACCCGTAGGATCCGCCGAAGATCGACCCATTTCCGTACCTGGTTCGCACGCGGTCGAGTTCCTGGCCGACGAGCGAAATCGCCTTGTCCCAACTGACCTCAACGAAGCTGTCGTCAGACCTTCCGGCACCCCTGTCCCCGTCCAGCCACCCCTTGCGAACAACAGGCGACGCAATCCTGGTGCCCTTGTGGCTGGCAGCGCTTTGCCAGCCCCGGCCGATACGCGATGGCGCCACGTCACCGTTGATGGGGGCAATGAGCCCGTTATCGCCGATCTGATAAGCGCCCCAGTGGGCCGCAGTATACCTCATGTCGTCTCCCGCGAATTTTCCAGACGGTTGAGCGTGCTCATAACTCCACGCTTCAGTTTATCAAAGGGTTGATGCGGGGCGGCCGGTTGACGGTCAGGTCGGGAACCGGGTCGGACCATCGCTCTATGCGCACCAGCGTCGTATGCGCCGCCGTTCCCTGGCTAAGACCCGAACAACCCTTGTCCAGCGTCAGGGTGTTCGGGTTTCCGTGCACGTCCAATGGCTGGCCATCGATCATTTGCGGATCGAACCACGCGCCCGTCGCCAGCGAGATGCAATCGGGACGCAGCCCCGCGTCGAATCTCACTCCGGCAAGGCAGGCGCCGCGCCGGTTGTGGATGCGAACCAGGTCGCCTTCCTTGATGCCATGCGCCTTGGCCGTATCGGGATGAATATCGCAGGGCTCGCGGCCATTGATCTTCGACGCTTGCGCCTCCACGCCCATGTCGTTCTGGCTGTGCAATCGCGTGGCAGGTTGCCCGGAGATGAGATGATACTCGTCCTCATCCGCATGGATAAGGGTCTCGATCGGCATCTTCCAGACCGGGTGCCCGGGGCAATCCTCCAGCTTCATGTCGGCGATCGTCTGATTGAAAAGGGTGATCTTGCCGGTTTCCGTGGCGAGCGGATTGCCTTCCGGATCGGCCATGAACTTGCCCAGGAACGTCTTTGGCGGGATGGAGGCTGGCAGGCCGCATCGACCCTTTTCGCGGAATTCATCGAACTCCGGCAGTTCGAAGCCATTGTCATTGGCGAGGCTGCATACGTCCTGCCACATGGCGCGCAGCCAGCCATTGGTGTCGCGGCCAAGTGTGAAGGCCTCTTCCACCTTGAAGTGACGCGCCAGTCTGCGAAAAATCTGAAAGTCGTCCAGCGCCTGGCCGTAGGGCTCCTGGCACCGCGACATGAAGAACATGGTTTCGTCGCTTCGGTTCAGCATGAAGTCGTCGCGTTCCAGCGGCGTCGTCGCAGGCAGGACAATGTCTGCGCGGCGCGCGGTGGCGGTCCAGCTATGGTCGGCAACGATAATTGTTTCCGGACGCGTCCACGCGTGATTGAGTCGGTTCAGGTCCTGATGGTGGTGGAACGGGTTGCCGCCGGTCCAGACGATCAGGCGAATGTCCGGGTAGGTCCTGGTTTCGCCATCATAGGTATAGGTCTCTCCAGGATTGAGCAGCATGTCGGAAATGCGCGCCACCGGAATGAAGTCGGTCACAGGATTTGGACCTTGTGATACGGCGGGCCAGGGAATGTCCCTGACAGGCCTGCCGATCGGCGCCGTCGATCCGTAGCCGAAGGCGAAGCCCGCGCCCGGATGCGCCATCTGGCCCAGCATCGCTGCCAGGGCGAGTCCCGCCCAGACCGGCTGCTCTCCATGGTCGGCCCGCTGCAGTCCCCATGCGACGCTGATCATCGTGCGTTCCCTGGCCAACCGTTTCGCCAGGGCGCGGATCACGTCAGCCGGCATATCGCAGATCGGCGCGGCCCATTCGGCATCCTTTTCCTGGCCGTCGGTCTCGCCCAGAAGATAAGAGCGGTACTGCGACCAACCGCTGGTGTAGCGGGCCAAAAACGCTTCGTTGTGCAGATTGTTGGCCAGCAATTCGTGGGACAGGGCGAGCATCATCGCGGTGTCGGTGCCGGGCCGGATCGACAACCATTCTGCGCCGGGCAAGTCCCCTTCTCGCGGTGCGATCGAGACAAGTTTCGTCTTGCCATTGGCCATCTGCGCCAGCCAATCGGAGATCTCGTGCCGGGACGAGCCACCGGGATCCACCTGCGCCGTGTGTGCCGAGATGCCACCGAATGCTACCAGAAGCGTGCAGTTTTCTGCAACGAGCGGCCAGCTCGTCATCTCGTGGATCAAGTGGTGATTGGTAAATCCAGTGATCCGCGGCAGGATCACTTCTGCAGCGCCCGAGGAATATGTATTCACTTTAGAGACCGAGCCGCCGATCAAGTTTAGGAATCGGCGCATATGCCCCATCGCATGGTGAAAGCGCCCCGCACTGGCCCACCCATACGACCCGCCGAAGATCGATCCATTTCCGAAGTCGGTTCGCACACGGTCGAGTTCCTGACCCGCCAGCGAAATTGCCTCGTCCCAGCCGACCTCGACAAAGCTGTCGTCGAGCCTGCCAGCGCCCTTGTCCCCGTCCAGCCACCCTTTGCGAACAACAGGCGACGCGATCCTGGTGCCCTTGTGACTGGCAGCGCTTTGCCAGCCCCGGCCGATACGGGACGGGGCTGTGTCGGTTTCAACCGGCGCAAGGCCGCCATCATCGCCAATCTTGTAGACACCCCAGTGCGCAGCCGTGTACCTCATGCCGTCTCCTTGCGGACTCTCTAGGCGAATTGGGTGTACTGGACGCGCTCGGTGATGAATTTCGTGACCATATGGTCGGCGATGCCTTCAATGCCGCCTTCGTGGCCGTGGCCGCTGGCTTTCACGCCGCAAACCGGTGTTTCGGCAAGGCCATAGCCGACCTCGTTGACGCCAAGCATGCCAACCTCGAGCCGATCGCTGACATATCGCGTGACCGCCAGATTGTTGGAGAACACCGACGAAGCGAGCCCGAATTCGAGCGAGTTGGCCTTCTTGACGAACTCTTCGGCTTCCGAAAAACGCTGGATCGGCGCCACAGGCCCAAAAGGTTCTTCGCTGAGGATGAAAGCGTTTTCCGAAACGTCCACCAACACCGTCGGCCGGTAAAAATGCCCGACATTGCCAATGCGGCTTCCACCTGTGGCGACCGTTGCACCCTTGCCTGCTGCGTCGGCCACAACGGCCTCTATGGAGGCCAGTTGGCGCGCATTTGCCAGCGGTCCCATCTCGCTTGACGGGTCGAGCCCGTTGCCGACGCGCAGGTTCTTGGCGAATGCGGTGAAGCGGTCCACAAATTGATCGTAGACCTTGTCCTGCACATAAAACCGGGTGGGCGAAACGCAGACCTGACCGCCGTTGCGGAACTTGGTCGCTGCGAGCTTCGCGACGACCGGCGCAACGTCGACGTCGGAGAAGACGCCGATGGCGGCATGTCCGCCCAGTTCCAGGGTGCAGCGCTTGATATATTTGCCGCAAAGCATGCCGACCGCGCGACCGGCGGCGATCGAGCCGGTGATCGATGCCTTTCGGATGATCGGCGATGCGATCAGGTGCTCGGAAACTTTGGGCGGGTCGCCAAAGACCAGCGACAAAACGTCCCCGGGAACGCCCGCGTCCAGGCACGCTTGCACGAGTAGAAACGCCGTGCCGGGTGTTTCCTCGGACGGCTTCAGTATGACCGAACATCCGGCGGCAAGCGCGTTGGCGATCTTTCTCGCCGGCAGATTCATCGGAAAGTTCCACGCGCTGAACGCAGCGACGGGCCCGATCGGCTCACGCCTGACCTCGAAATGCTGGCCGTCCTCCCTGGCCGGGATCACACGGCCATAGGTGCGCCGGCCTTCTTCGGCGCACCAGTCAAAGATGTCGGCGACCCCGGCAATTTCCGCCTTGGACTCGGCCAGGACCTTACCCTGCTCTAGGGTCATGGTCCGCGCGATCACGTCGGAGCGCTCGCGCAGAAGTTGCCCCGCACGACGCAGGACCCGCCCGCGTTCAAGTGCCGACGTGCGGCGCCACACTTCGAAGCCACGCGCCGAGCAATCCAAGGCGGCGTCCAGATCGTCCGCCGTCGCTAGGATAAGGCTGTTCAGGACTTCCAAAGTCGCCGGGTTTTCGACGGGGATCGTCTGTCGCCCGGCAGCCTTCAGGCGTTGGCCACCGATGATCGGACCAAATTGGGGATAGTTCGTCATGTCTACCAATCCACCAGCGTGCCGTCGTCGAGCACTGCGGTCTGGATATGCAGGACCTCTTGCTGGAACGGATGCTTGACCGCTTCCTTTTCATCGACTTCGACGCCGAAGCCCGGCTTGTCGGGCGCGGCCCAGCGGCCATCCACCATCTCCGGCATGCCCGTGACGACGTCGTCATACCAGGGGACGGTTCCCGGCATGGCCTCGAGGATCACGAAGTTCGGCGTGGAGATGCCGTAATGCAGTGATGCAATTGCTGCCAACGGGCCGTTGGGATTGTGTGGCGCAACGCCAGCCTGCGCAAGCTCCGCAAGCGCTGCAACCTTCTTGCCTTCCAGCAAGCCGCCGCAGTGGTTGAGGTCGGGCTGAACGATGTGGCAGGCGCGCGCGTCCAGAAGGTCGGCAAACTCCCGCAATCCGACCAGCCGCTCACCGGTCGCAATCGGCACATTCGAGCGCTCGACGATCTCGCGCATCGCCCTGGTGTCGCCAGGCTGCACGGGCTCTTCGACGAACATTGGCCCCATCGGCTCCAGCGCCTTGATGTATTCCAGCGTGGCGCTGACCGTCGAGGCTCGGCCGTGGAAATCGACCATGATTGCGGCATCGTCGCCAAGCCCCTCGCGCAGCGCGATTCCAAGCTTTTCAAGGTTGCGGCAGGCAGTGCGCGTCGTCGTCGCATTGGTGTAGGGAAGCGGCACGATCTTCACGGCGTGGAAGCCTTTTTCGATCACTGCCCGGGAAGACGCAACGAGCAGCGACGGGTCGAACGTATCGTCGTAAAGCGCCTTCATCTCGCCGAGGCCCGGGTGCGAATAGAGATCGACGCGCTCGCGAACCTTGCCGCCCAGCATCCGCCACACCGGCACGCCGAGTTCCTTGGCGGAAATGTCCCACAGCGCATGCTCGATGCCGCTGATCGCCGAGGCTCCGATAATGCCCAGGCGATAGTAGCTGTGCTTGTTCATCCGGCGCACGGCCTGCTCGATGTTGCTCGGGTCCGTACCGATCATCAACTGTGCGAGATCCTCGACAGCGCCAGTAACCGCCCGGGTCTTCCAGTTCAGCGTAGCTTCGCCCCAGCCATAGAGCCCCGGAACGGAAGTATCCACGCGCACGAATACCCAGTTGCGCATCTTCGCATTGACGACGACAGTCCGAATCCCGGTGATTTTCATGTCTTTCACAACGCCGATCGCTCGGCCAAGGGCCAGCGCCGGCGTTCTTCTCCCGTTTGCTTTTCCCGACTGAAAAGATTCGTCTGGTTCCCGACCTAGGACGCATCCAATCGTTGACTATAATAACGACACGTTTGCTATATTGCAAACGGAAAACGAGAGCTGATGTCAGTTTCGACGGCACTAGAACGCGCGGGCGACAAAAAAGGATTCCCGAAAGTTTGTCGCCCTTTAAGGGCGTGTCCAGGCGCCTACATGGGCCTTTCAGACCCGCTGCCTTTGTAGGTATCGAGCCATTTCGGGTCCATTTTCGGCTCGGAGGCGAGCAACTGTGCCGTGTAGGGGTGGTGCGGCGGCGCGAAGACCTTACTTCTTGCACCGCTGTCGGTCACACACCCGCGCTGCATGACCACGACCTCGTCTGCGACAGCCCGGACCGTCGCCAGGTCATGGGTGATGAACATGTAAGTCAGGCCGATCTCGTTCTGCAGCCGGTCGAGCAGGCGCAGGATGCCCTCGGCGACAATCTGGTCGAGAGCGCTCGTCACTTCGTCGCAGATGACGATTTCGGGGTCGGCCGCCAGCGCTCGGGCAATGCCGACGCGCTGCTTCTGGCCGCCTGACAGCTCAGATGGGAGGCGGTCATAGAAATTTGCCGGGTCAAGTTCAATCAACGACAGCAATTCCTCGACGCGACGGCGCAGCGCGCGGTCCTCGAGACCCGCATAGAACTTGGCTGGCCTGCCGATGATTTCGCTTACGCGCATTCTCGGATTAAGTGCGGTGTCCGCCGACTGATAGATCATCTGGATCCGGCGCAGTTGATCCTTGCTTCGCTCGCGGAAAGACCACGGCAGAATCTCGCCTCTCAGCCGAATTTCACCGCTGGTGGCCGGCAACAGCCCCATGATCGTGCGCGCGGTGGTCGACTTGCCAGAACCGGATTCTCCAACGACCGCGACCGTCATGCCGCGATGAAGGTCGAAGCTGACGTCATGGAGCACTTTCGGACCGCTGCGATAGGCGACGTCCAGTCCGCGTATGGAGAGTTCCGGCTGCGCGGTCACGGACAAGCGCGATTTTTCAGGCCGCTCGTAGCTCCGCACGGCCAGGAGCTTCCGGGTGTAGCTTTCCTTGGGATGAGCCAGAATACGCGCCGTTGGCGCCTCTTCAACCTCTTCACCTTTCAAAAGCACTTTGATGCGGTCGGCCATCTGAGCGACGACGGCCAGATCGTGGGTGATGTAGATCGCAGCCGTTTGGAACTGTTCGACGACATCGCGTATCGCTGACAGAACCTCCACCTGGGTGGTCACATCAAGCGCGGTCGTGGGTTCGTCGAAGATGATAAGGTCGGGTCGGCAGGCCATCGCCATGGCCGTCATCGCGCGTTGCAGTTGTCCACCCGACAGCTGATGCGGATATCGAAATCCAATAAGATCCGGTTCCGGCAAGCGAAGCTTGGCGTATAGTTTCATCCCGTCGTCCCGCGCCGCCGAGCGGGATTGATATCGGTGCAACACCGGGGCTTCGACATGCTGGTCGATTATTTTGTGGGCGGGGTTGAAGCTGGCGGCCGCCGATTGCGCCACATAGGCAATCCTTGCCCCGCGCAGGGCGCGCAATTCCTTCTCGCTTGCGGCACGCAGGTCCTGGCCGTCGAACGTGATCTGCCCGCCCGAAATGCGCGTGCCGTCACGCGCAAACCCCATTGCCGCCAGCCCGATCGTGGATTTTCCCGCGCCGGATTCGCCAATCAGCCCGATCACTTCGCCACGATTGAGGTCGAGGTCGATGCCCTTGACGATCTCGAGCACGCTGTCGCCCATGACGGCTTCGATGCGCAAATCCCGGATCTGAAGCAGCCGCTTGCCATCGGGTGCCATCACATACGGTCCTTCAGTCCGGCGGTGAGTTTCAACATCCAGTCCACGACGAAATTCACCCCAACTGTCAGCAGGGCGATCGCCATAGCGGGGATCAGCGGTGTGATCTTGCCGAATGAAATCAGTACGGCGTTTTCACGCACCATGGAACCCCAGTCAGCCGTTGGCGGCTGGATGCCCAGGCCAAGAAACGACAGCCCCGCGATAAGCAGAAACACGTAGCAGAATTGCAGTCCGAACTCTGCAATCAGCGGCGCGGCTATGTTCGGGAGGATTTCCCTCCGGATCAGATACCAGTCGCCTTCGCCCCTGATGCGCGAGGCTTCCACAAAGTCCGTGACCACCACATTGGCTGCGACCGAGCGGGTCAGCCGGAAAATCCTGGGCGCGTAGATGGCGGCCACGACGCCAACAAGGACGGTCAGGTTCGTGCCCAGGATAGACAGCAGCAGCAGCGCCAGGATTAGCGCCGGTATCGACATCAGGACATCCGCCAGGCGCCCCAGAGTCTGGTCGATGACGCCGCCTCTGATCGCGGCGAAGAGCCCTGTAAGCGTGCCCAGCAGGAAGGCCGCGATCGTAGCGGTCAGGGACAGCAGGATGGAGTTCCTTGCCCCAAAGACGATGCGGGAGAATATATCCCGCCCAAGTTGATCGGTGCCCAGCCAGTAGGTTGCGCCGGGAGGCGCATAGGCTTTCGACACGATCTCGGACTCGCTGAAAGGCGCGATGAACGGCGCGAGAATGACCATGGCGAGACAGGCGCCGATCACGATGAATCCGAACATCGCCGTCAGGGGCGCCGAACGAAATACCGTGGCACGAGTTGAGGGAACCAATCTGACCAGGAGCCAGCGAAGGGCATAGGAAGCAACCATCGCCAGCACGAACACCACCGCGACAATGGCCAGCGTGTTGACGCCGTCCCGGCCAGCCACAAACCAGGTGATTGCGGACAGCGCGGCCAGCAGCGCGGCGATCACGGATCTCCCTTTTTCTCCATGATAGAGCGTCGCCGCGAACGCGACACAAATCAGGGCAATGAAACCAAAGGAAAGGACGCTCACGCCGAGAGGGCTCATTTGGGACGCCTGAGACGGGGGTTTGTCAGGATTGAGCCGACATCCGCCGCAATGTTCAACAGGATGAAGATCGCCGCGAAAATCAGGCAGCAAGCCTGCACGATGGGAAAATCCCGTTTGGACACAGAGTCCACTAGAAGCTGGCCGATACCCGGATAATCGAAGACCACCTCGACCAGAACGACGCCGGTTATCATGTAGGCGAGACTGAGGGTCACTACATTGATGATCGGCGCCCACGCACTTGGCAGCGCGTGCCGGACAATAACCCGCCACGGCGGCACCCCTTTCAGGCGGGCCATCTCGATATAGGGGCTGGCAAGAACGTTGATGATCGCGGCACGGGTCATCCTCATCATGTGTGCCGTAGCGACCAGGACAAGCGTCATGGCCGGCAAAAAGCTGCGGAAGATGCGTTCGCCGATCTCCGCCCCATCCCTGATGTTGGAGATCGGCGGAAACCAGCGGAGCTTAACTGCGAAAATGACGACCAATATGTATCCCAACAGGAATTCCGGCGCGGAAACGGCTGTCAGGGACATGACGTTGACGCTCTTGTCGAAGATCGTGTCGCGGAACAGCGCGGCCACGACACCCAGCGAGACCGCCAGCGGAATGGCGATGATTGCAGCGAAACCCGCCAGGAAAAACGAATTGGCGAACCGTCCTAGGATCGCGTCGGCCACACTTGTGTGGCTGATCATCGAAGTGCCGAAGTCGCCGTGGACGAAGGCTTGCAACCAATAGAAGTAGCGAACGATAGCCGGAACATCCAATCCCATCTGCTTTCGCATCGCGGCCACGGTTTCCTGGGTTGCCATTTGACCCAGGGCGGCTTGCGCCGAGTCTCCCGGCAAGAGCTCGACCGCAAAGAATATCAGAATCGAGACGACCAACATCGTCAACAAACCCAAGCCAAGCCGCTTTACGATCAGCGAAACTATGTCAGTCAACCATCGCTCCTGTTGTGCGCTCTGCGGTGCATGTTTCGCTGGTTGTTTCGCAATTGCGACACCCATTATCTTGCAACTGCGCAAGGGCGGGATCGAGTGCCTCGAAATTCTATGACGCCCTTGCCTAGGCTCGTTTCGTCGGCGGTCGATCCTGTTGCGATGTCCTCGTATTTTGCTAATATCGCAACACATCATTCACAATGCGCAAAAAATGGTTAAATGGCAAATGCTATTTTCCTGGCATTCACGCCCGTCTGCCTGCCCGCGGACTGCGTCTCCAGATCGATCCGTTTTTCAAAACCAGGGCTCCCGCGCGAGCCTGCAGACAGAAGGTAGAATGGTATGAAGGCACTAGTCACCGCCGGCACACGCGGCATGGGCCGCGCGATTGCGCAACGGCTGATGCAGTCGGGTTGTGAATGCATCGTCACTGGCACGACGGAAGTGTCCTGCAAAAATGTCCCGGATGGGGCGACAGGGCTCGCTGCCGATCTTACCCGGCCCGCAGATGTGGCGCGGCTTGCCGAGACGATAGCAGGGCTGGAGATAGACATCCTGGTCAACAATGCCGGGAAGAATATCCTCGGACCCACCGATGAATTCGCGGATGCGGATTTCGATGCGCTCATGACGATCAACCTCAAGGCGCCTTTTTCACTTTGCCGGGCCGTGATCCCGTATATGAAACAGCGTGGGTGGGGCCGTATTGTGAACATCACATCGCTATGGTCCGTACGCGCCCAGCGCCACGACGCGGCCTATTGCGCCTCCAAATTCGGATTGGATGGGATGACGGCATCCCTTGCCCCGGAACTCGCACCACACGGAATTCTGGTCAATGCGGTGGCGCCGGGCTACATCCTGACGGACGCCGTGGCGAAGGGATTTGCCGAAGAACGTATCGCCAAAGACGCCGAGACCATCCCGTTGGGCCGGTATGGCAGGCCCGAGGAGATTGCAGAGATCGTCGCCTGGCTGGCCAGCAGCGCTAACAGCTACATGACCGGCCAGAATCTCCTGGTGGATGGCGGCTTGTCGCGGACGGCTTTTCCCCAAATCTGACGCCGGGCGGCAGGTTATTCACCCTGCACAATGAAAACAGGCGGCAGAACAAGTCTGCCGCCCGGAAGTTGGGGAGGATGGGAGTGTGGCTTGGCTACTCGAACCACCACCGGCTGGTGCCGCGCGCACCATCGAGCGCCCAGTTGGTGGCGATCTTTTCGGGCTGCATGACGTTCGACCTAGAGGCAAACACCAGGTTCAGGAACATCGGCAGGATAGTTCCGCCGTCGTCGCGCGAAATCATTGCCATTTCGCGGTACATTTCGGCCCGCAGGCTGTCGTTGAGCTCTGCTCGCGCCTTCAGCAGGAGTTCATTGAAGCGTGGGTTGTTCCATTTCGATTCATTCCAAGCGGCATCGTCCTTGTAGGCCGTGCTGTACATGAGGTCGGGCGTCGGGCGGGCGCCCCACTGCGCGATGCAGAACGGCTTCTTCAACCAGACATCCGACCAGTAGCGATCGTTGGGTTCGCGCACGACATTGACTTCGATGCCCGCGGCCTTGGCATGTTCCGCAAACAGGACAGCCAGGTCGACCGCCCCGGAGGTGACGCTGTCGGCGGTGCTGAGGTCCACTTTCAGCCGGTCGAGGCCAGCCTTTTTCAGCAATGCGCGTGCCTGGTCCGGATCGTATTCACGCTGGGGGATGCCTTTCGGAAAATATGGCATCTCTGGTGAATGGTGGAAATCATTGCCGGGCGAAGCCGCCCCGAAGGTGATCTTCTCGATCATGTCCTTGCGGTTGATCGCCAGTTTCATGGCGTTGCGGACATCGACATTGTCGAACGGCGCGACGTTTGTGTGCATGGGCATCGTGATCGCCGTGCCCGATGGGAGATTGAGGACCTTGATGCTCGGATCCTGCCCCAGCAGGGCCAGGGTCTTCAGCTCAAGCTGCGTCACGGCATCGACTTCGTTTGCGATGAGCGCCGTCTGGCGGGCATTCGGATCGTTGATGACGACGATCTGCACCGCGTCGAAATGAGCGCCCTGGAGATGCCAGCCGTCGTGCCTTTGCAACTCGAAGCCGCGGCCGAACTCGCCGGTGACCAGCTTGTAGGGGCCAGAACCGTCACCGGATTGCCAGTTCAAGGTGCCGTCACTGTTGGCAGGGCAGATCGCTAGATGGACGTCCGTCAAGAGCCACGGAAGATCCGCCGTGCCCGATTCCATTTTGACGGTGATGGAGTAGTCGTCGTTCTTGACGACGTCCTTTACGCCCGCGAGCAATGATTTTGCTGCCGAAGTGGATTTTTCGCCGCGGTGATGGTTCAGGGAAGCGATTACGTCGTCGGCGACCACCTTCTTGCCGCTATGGAAAACAGCGCGCCGGTCGAGCTGGAAGCTCCACTCCTTTGCATCGGGCGTAGCGCTCCATTCCTTGGCGATGTCCGGCCCTAGTGAGGAGTCGGATTCGATCGCCGTGATGTAGGAGCGGTGCGCGTTGGCCAGCAGATAGACCGAAAAATTGAGATATGCTCCCGGGTCATGGGAGTCCGAAGTGCTGCCGTCATGCGAGGCGACGCGGAATGTGCCTCCCCGTTTCGGCTCAGCACGAGCAGAACGCGTCCACACGCCCGTCGCTGTCGTCGCCGTCAGCCCCGCAGCCATCGCGTGGTACAAAAACGAGCGGCGCGAGATCGTTCCGGTGCGGGCTGCATCCGACAGTTTCTTCATCAAAACGTCGTCTTGGCGGTTAGTCATTGGTGTCTCCCATTGCTCGTCGGTCCGTCTGGCCCTCCGTCGAAGCCTCGGCCCGCCTCTGACGAGCGAGATGCCGGGCACCGAGACGTGGTATTTGCCAGTATTGTTCTTCTTTACCGAACCGCACTCCGGCTGCTCAGCGTTTTCAATGCTGGCACAAGTGTTTCATATATGTCAATCGAATTGAGGGTATGCCGACCCGAGACAGGTCGCCGCATCGCGGTGCAAGCAAGCGGCGCGATGTTTCCCAATCAGATTGTGGCAGGTTTACAGTCGACTGCGCAGGTCTTGGGCAATGTCCCAAGCCGGCGGGCTACCGCCGCGCAGCTGGATATGGGCCAGCTTCTCGATAGTTTTGCCATTGCGGCTGGACTTCAGGCGGCCATGATTTCATCCAGCGGCCAAACCCGGGCGGCCCACGGTAGTGGGAAATTCCGAGCGCGGGAATCTTTCGTGGCCGCCGGGGGCCGGCGGATCAGCGTCCGGGGTTCAGATGCTTGGTCAGGCGGTCGGTTACCGCCAGGATCTGTTTGTGCAGCGCTCGCTCATTCTTCTCGGTCAGGGTACCCGATATGACGGATACGCCCATCGCCGCGAAGACACTCTCATCCGCATCGAAAACCGGCGCCGCGAAACAGGTCAGGACTTCGATAAATTCGCCGAAATCGGTCGCAAAACCGGTCCGTCGAATTTCCTCGACAGCTTCAGCAAGCTTGGCCCGGTCGGTAATCGTATTCGATGTCGCAGCGCGCATCGGAATGCTTTTTATCAACTCGTTACGTTTGGCTTCGGGCTGAAACGCCAGGATTGCTTTACCCAGGGCCGTTGAGTGAAGCGGCTCTTCAAGCCCGACCAGACTGCGGATGGACATGGGCGTATCCGGGGAAGCTGTATCGACCAACACAGCGCTTTGGTGGGACATCAACGCCAGATGTGCTTCCAGCCCGGTCAACTGGGCCAACTCTTCCAGATAGGGCCGGGAAACCCGGACAACCGTGGTCATGGCACCCGCACGCGAAGCCCATACAAGGAACTTGGTGCCCAATCCGTATTTTTTGGTCTGGAAATCCTGGCTGAGGACGCCACTTCGTTCAAGGGTGGTCAGGAACCGGTAGGCCGATCCCTTGTCCATGCTGAACTCCCGGGCAATATCACTGACACCGAAGCTGCGCTGCTTGGAGGCAAAAAAGTCAAGAATCCTCAGGCCCTTGTCCAAGGTCTTGATGCCCGGCTGGTCACTCCCATCGACAAGATCGATGCTCTCTGCGAGACTTTGCTCGAGAATTTTGCCTTTGATATCTTCCATTTTTACTCGCCAAATCTCGGGTTTGAAGGCATTGAAATCGAGGCGCTTTGTGCTTGACCCTTAACCAACTCATGTAGCCGCGATTCGCTCTAGCGCGACCTAGCCAAAATCGTTCGCATACTGTCAAACTTGTAATCCACTATAGCAACGTCGACAAGGGCAAAAGGCTTTCAGTTTTGTTCGGCCGGCGAGATAATCAGCATCCTCCGCGAGAGATGGGCGAACTCGGTCGGCATGTCCAAATTCGGAAGATCAGCTTCGAAAGTGAGCCGCTCTCATTTTGGTGCGGATTGCCGGCAAGGCGATTTGCCCGAAGCCAACCAAGGCAACTTGTCGATTGGCTGGGAAATCGTGCGGAAACTTGGTGATTTGCTTTTCATTCAAATGACGGGACTATCCATTCAGACTTTGGAGACAGAGGAAGGTCCACCCATCGCCTTTCAATCGTCGACATATGCGAAGCAAGAACGACCTCATTGGCCCTGAGACCATCCAAACCACTAGCGGAGGGTAACCGCGGCTTGCGGCCGGAAATAAGGTCGGCGAATACCTCAATCTGCGTAGCGTACGGGTCATTGCGCGGGGGCGAGAGCGCAATCCATCCATCAAAGCCACCACCGCTCATCCTGCGGGGCTTCGAACGAGGATACCAAGCTGCTCTGATGTCCGCCGGCAAATCGTCGAATCGCCGGTTAACGAAGACTGCTAGGGGGGTCGGCGACGAAACGGTTCGTTGCCTCTTCAATCAAATGAAGAGAGCCTTCGGTTCCGTAGAACTCCGTCAGGTCGCCGGGCACAGGGCAGAACCGTTCTGAGGAAATGACGCCGGCTACGCCATCGCCCATCTCGGCTATCACATGTATATTGTCATCCAACGGTACAGGCATCGCACTATGTTGAAGCGTGGCGCAGCCCGCAGTGAAATCCCGGCTCAGCATGTATTTCATCAGGTCTATACGATGGATTGTAAGGTCCATCATGGTGGCTCCGCCTGACAACTTTCGATCGTATCAGAAGTTGTCGATGTTCTAGGCCCGCTGGTATCGTTCCACTCAGCGTTTTGGCCAGAAATGACGGATCAGCCGCACGCGGCGAGAACTCCCGCTAATCAGTCGCGAAAATACGTCTCTCGCGCTGCGGCGCCCTTGGCTATCTTGTGAAAAAGATAAGAGCCGGTCGGATATGGGCGAGGGCGTATGTTGAGCGTGCGCTGAATTGGTTCAGCCGCTTGCCAGGCTCCGCATCGACGGCTTCATGCTGTCTTGAGTAATGTCGACCGTCGCAAGGGTGACAGGCAGATTAAACCGTCGTGGGCCAGCGCTGCCCGGATTCAAATAGAGCACGCCATCCACTGTCTCCATCCTCGGCACATGCGAGTGACCGGACACTATCATATCCATGTCCTGGGCAACGGGGCTGATCTGCAGCGTCTTGAGATCATGAAGCACGTAAATTGCTCGCCCGGCAAGGCGTATGAACTCGGTTTCTGCGTATTGCGCTGCCCACCCACCGGTGTCCACGTTTCCTCTGATCGCGGTAACCGGCGCGATACGGCGAAGCGCCGTGATGATCTCAGGGCGACCGATGTCTCCTCCATGAATGATGTGGTCGACCCCGGCCAGGCAACGCGCCGCCTCCGGCCGCAGCAAGCCGTGCGTGTCCGAGATGATGCCAATTCTGAATGTCATGGCTCTGCCACTAGACGGTGAGGGTGGTGAAATCCGTTGCGATAAGGCTGTTCGCAAACGCCTGAACGGCTTCCGCGAGAATTTCTTCGTCGGAATAGCGGCCGGAGATGTGCGTAAGAACGAGCTGCTTTACATCACTGGTCGCTGCCAGCGATGCTGCCTCCGCAGCTGTCAGATGTCCGTAGTCGCGCGCCATCGCTGCATCTCGTTGCAGGAATGTGGCTTCGATGACAAGCAGGTCGGCGCCGCTCACCCTGTCGGCCAATCCATCAGTGGTTTCGGTGTCGCCTACAATGACCAGCTTCTTGCCAGCCTCGGGTGGTCCGAGGACTGCTTCGGGAGCAATCGTTCGGCCGTCGGGGAGAGAAATTGAGCGGCCTTCGGCCAAGTCCTTCCGTATCGAACCGTCTGGCACGCCCAGAGCTGCCAAGCGGTCCGGACGGAGGTGACGACGCGCCGGCGTCTCGAAGGCGAAGCCGTAGCTGTCGGTGTCGCGATGGCGAACTTGAAAGCAATCGACGGTGAACTCATCCACCTCGAACACTCGTCCGGGGACAAGCGGCACGAGTTGCAGCGGGGTCGGCGCGCATCCCCCACCCCAAAGGCCAGCGAGCATGCGGGCGACGACGTCGAGAGTGTCTGCGCTGCCATGAATGGTCACAAGGTCCTCGCTCTGCCGGAGCCGAAGCGTCGAGAACAAGCCCGGAATCCCGAGCACGTGGTCGAAATGTGCGTGGGTGAGGAGCAGGCGATCAAGTCGCCTGAATCCGGCGCCGCTGCGCAGAAGCTGACGCTGGGTGCCTTCCCCGCAATCGACCAGCACCCGTTGACTGCCGGCTTCAACGAGCAGCGCCGGGTGATTGCGCTCGGCCGAGGGCACGCTGGCCGAGGTGCCGAGGAAGATGAGCCTGAAGGTCATGCGAGCAGTCTACCTCGCGGGCAATGAGACCTCAAAGCGGGCGAAAGAGCGGCCGTGGATGGACTTCGCGTAACCGGCTTGGCGCCGGAGATCTGTCTGTCGAACTGCGAAGGACACGCGAACGGGTTTGCAGCCTGCGCCGTGCGCTGCAAAGAGAATTTGGAAGCGGATGTAGGTGCCTGTAGTTCCGACTAAGGACCTCGCGAGGGTCAGTCGATGGACGGGGGCACAGAAGCAGCCGTTGCCGCCGTGATTGCCGCCGCCTTCGGCGCGGCCGCGACGTCGAAGCCGCCAGCGCCCTCCGGAATAGGCACTGACGGGCTGCGGTTCGCAAGTCAGAGGGAAACCGATAGACCGCCGTCAACCGCCAGCACATGCCCGTTGACGTAACTGGCAGCGTTGGAGGCGAGAAACACCACAGCTCCGCCGAGTTCCTCAGGCTGGGCCCAGCGGCCCGCAGGGGTTCGTGCCTCGACCCATTTGGTGAAGGCCTCGTCGTCGATAAGCGCGGTATTGAGCTCGGTGGCGAAATAGCCGGGGGCGATCGCGTTGATGGTGATGCCGTGACGGCCCATCTCGGCGGCGGCGGAGCGCGTCAATCCATGCAGGCCCGCCTTTGCCGCCACATAGGCATGAATGGTGGGACGGCCAAGGATCGCCGCAACCGATCCAGTGTTTATGATGCGCCCGAATTTATTTGGCAACATCAGGCGCACTGCATCACGCATCATGCGAAAGCAGGCCGAAAGGTTGACGGCAATCACACGGTCGAAATCCTCGTCCTCCCATTCGACCAAAGGCCTGCGATACTGGATGCCGGCGTTGTTGATCAGAATATCAAGGCGACCGCGGCGTTCGACGACTCCTTGGAGTGCCGCCCTTGAGATCGCCGCGTCGGCAACGTCGAACGGCAGGGCTTCGGCGCCGATGCTTTCCGCCGCCGCGGAGAGGGCGTCCATGCCGCGGGCGTTGACGATTACCGTCGCACCGTTTTCCGCAAGTGCCTTGGCCATGGCGAAGCCGAGGCCGCGCGAAGCACCCGTGACCAATGCGACACGGCCCTTGAGCGAGAACAATTCCGACATTGAAGCCCCTGGAGCGAGATGAGAATGCTTCAATCTAACCGCATCTCGCTCCAAGGAAAGGGCGGGAGTTTCCTCGCGCCCAAAAGCCTATTTGGCGACGCAGGTATTCGCCGTCTCCGGAGTGCAGACGTCGAGGCCGGTGTAGGTCGGGTCAGCCGGCGGAGCCTTGCCGTCCTTCATCTCCTTCAATGCCATCATCGTCTTGTAGCCCATTTCGAACGGCCGCTGGCCAACCTGGCCTAGGGAGAGACCTTCCTTCATCTGATCGATCTGGACGGGAAGCGTGTCGGCGACGACAAGGGCCAGGGCCTTCGAGGCGATCTTGTCCTTGTACGGGGCTACCGCAGCGCGGTTGGCATCTGGAATGAACTGCGGGAAGCCACCGGTTGGGATGAATGCGTCGAGGTTCGGGTTTTTCCCCATGATGTCCTCGAACTGCTGCACCGAAAGCGGGAAATCATCGTTAGTGTAGAGCGGACAGCCTTCGATTTCGGTCCAGCCATTCTGGCCCGTCAGCCGGTCCCCGGGCGAGGCTGCCGATTTGGTGCCCGAAAGCGTATCGCGAATGCCCTGCATGCGCTCATTGTGGTTGGCCGCCGCCGCGCCGCCCGATTGGATACAGATCGTGCCGCCTTTGGGCTTGATCTGCATGGCAAGCTTGGCAAGGTTGACGCCGATCTCATAATTGTGGGTGCCGATATAGGCGGCGCGAAGGTCCTTGTTCTCGGGCAGGAGGTCGGAATCCCAGGTGAGGACCGGGATCCCGGCTTCCTTGGCAGCCTGCAGCGCGACTGCCATCGCCGCGGCGTTCGACGGCGACACGGCGATGCCGTCCACCTTCTTGGCAACGAGGTCCTGAACGATCTGTACCTGCTCGTCGCCGCCGCCATGCTCGCCGGGGCCAATATACATGCACTCCAAGGCCCCGTTCGATTCGGCTTCGGCCTTCTTGCAGCCGTCGCGTGCCTGGTCGAAGAAGGGATTGTTCATGTTCTTCGGCACCAGGGCGAAGGTGTATTTTGCCTGGGCGCCGGAAGCGGCGAGCACCATTGCGCCAAGCGCCACGGCCGCCGTCAGCAGATGTTTTTTCATGGGACGTTCTCCTCCTTGGTGTGACCCCGCAGGCCTCCCGCCGGCGGGTTTCTAGCGGCTTCGTTTGGGCATCAAGGCTGCCAGCGACCCTGCGAGCATCGATCTGCCGCCGGTTTGCATGCCCAAAAGAACCGCAAGAACGATGAAGGCGCCCACGAAGGCACCCTGCCAATTTGAATCGATGCCGGCCATCAGCAGTGCATTCCTGATCACCTCGAGGAAGGCCGAACCGATTATCGCGCCGAACGCCGTGCCGGCGCCGCCCATGAGGCTGGCTCCGCCAATGACTGTCGCGGCGATCACGCGCAGCTCATAGCCCTGGCCCATGGCGTTGATGGCCGAGCCGTTGTAGCCAAGCAGCAGCAGCGAGGCGAGCGAGGCGGTGAAAGCCGAGAAGACATAGGCCTCGAATTTGATCCAGTCGACCGGCACGCCGGTAAGCCGGGCGGCCTCCTCATTGCCGCCGATGGCGAAGAGGTGCCGGGCCCAGGCAGTGAAATTGAACACGAAGCCGACGATCAGGGCCAGAATCACCATGGTCCAGAACTGCGATGACAGTCCCGGTATCCAGTGGGGTGCCCAGTCCTGCGGCCCATGCAGTGGCCATCTCGCCTGGCCGATCGCCTTCACGATCGGAGCATCGGGCCCGAACTGGTAGAGCATCTGGTTGGCCGAGAACACGACCGCCAGCGAACGCGCCACGGACAGCATGCCGAGGGTGACCACAAAGGACGGCATTCCGACATAAGCAACAAAGAACCCGTTGACCGCGCCGCAGGCCAGACCCGAGAAAAGGCCGATGGCGAAGGCGACGTACCAGGGATAGTGCCAGGTCAGGAACAGGCCGGCGACGATGGCCACCAGGCCCATGATCGAGCCGACCGACAGATCGATGCCACCGGTGATGATCACCACCGTCATGCCGAGCGCCATGAGGCCGAAAGGTGCGAAGTTGCGCGTGACGTTGGCGACGTTTTCGGAGGTGCCGAAGCTCGGCTCCATAGCTGTCATCAACATGACGAGGGCAATGAGCGCGATCGTCACCCAGAATGGCTGACTTGAAACCACATGCTGCAGAGCTGTCTTTTCCTTGGTCGGGACGAAGTCCGCCATGGCCGGCCCGACGGTTTCCCCGAACGACTCCTTGACGCTAACCGACTGCCGAGCACTATTCGCCACGGATGGCCCCCGTTATCAGTCCGGTGATTTCCTCTGGCGAGGTGTTGTCGACCTGCTTGTCGGCAACCTTGGAACCTCGCCTCAGCACGATGATACGATCTGCGACGGCGAAAACGTCAGGCATGCGGTGGCTGATCAACATGACGCCGACCTCTTGCGCCTTGAGGCGTCTGATCAATTCGAGCACTTCCGCCACCTGGCGTACGGAGATGGCGGCGGTCGGTTCGTCCATCAACACCAGCTTGGCGTTCGAAAGCCGGGTTCGCGCGATGGCTACCGCCTGGCGCTGCCCACCCGACATCTTCCTGACCAAGTCGCGCGGCCGGGTTTCCGATTTGAGTTCCTCGAACAGCGCTGCCGAGCGGTCGATCATCGCCTGCTTATTGAGCACCCTGATCGGCCAGAAGCCTTTCTTGAGCTCGCGGCCAAGAAAGACGTTCTGCGCGGCCGTCAGATTATCGGCGAGCGCCAGGTCCTGATAGACGACTTCGATTCCCTTGGCGCGGGCCTGGACGGGCTTGTGGAAATGACAAACCTCGCCGTCCACGATGATTTCGCCGTCGTTCGGCGGGAAGTTCCCGGCCACCGTCTTGACTATCGTCGACTTGCCGGCGCCATTGTCCCCCATGAGACCCACGACTTCGCCCCGCTCCACCTGGAAGCTGACGTCGGTCAGGGCCTGGATGGCTCCAAAGTTCTTGGAAACGTGGCGAACTTCAAGCACCGGCATCGCGGTCCTCCCTGGACAACATTTGCCAACCTTGTCCCCGACTTATGCAAGACAGCTAATCAGCGAAACGCAGTCAACACAATCATTATTAGATCAGGATTTTAGGGGCGTTGGTGCAGGGATGCGACTTGCGGCGCAATGGGATCTTTGACGGGCCGCCGGCTATGCTCTGCTTTGTGTGCAACGAACGGACTCCGGCGTGCACAGGCCAGCATGCGGTTGCGAACAGCGCAACGATGGCAACCTCGGCCTTTTGGGCGGCAAAGGAGCGGGCCCTTAGACGTCGGCCGATGTGTCCCTTGTAGCGCCCGATGGCCGTTTCCGATCAAAGCTGCTTTCCGTACCCTGTGGCAGCCTGCCAAGGAGATGGCGCAGGACTGGCGTGAGCTTGCAAGTCTGTGATGTTCTGGCGGCACTACGGTCAATGAACGTCGATCCATCCTCTGATATCGGGGGACGGAGCGTCGCTGAATGGAGCGCTTAAGGCGGAAATTGGCTTGAGCGCGCCGCTCCACGGTCAATGGCATATCCCGGCAGATCGCCGCCATCACCGATTGGACCTCCGAGGTTGATCAAAAGGCGTGCGCAACGCACCAGAGGGGATGCGGGCTTCATAGTGCGAGATCCGATAATCTTCGCAGAGATTAACGGACAGCTCGCTGACTTTCAGCGACCAGACGAAACTGCGCCTAAAGCCCCAAGCCAGTCAGGAAAACATCGATCTGCCGCTCGAAACGGGGCCGGTCGAAATCCACCAGTGCCACGCGCCAGATGCCTTGCACGTAGGTGGCAATGATCGATGCGTTGGTCTGCGGATCGAACGTGGCCGGCAGCGCACCTTTATCCCGATCCTGGCTCAGCCGCTCGGCAAGACTCGCCTGGAATTTTTCCTCACGGTCCTCGACGAACTGCCGCAAGTCAGGTTCCGACAGCACCTCCTCCGAGGCCATCGCCGCCGACATGCACAGGCGGGACGGTGTCTGCGGATCGTCCAGGCAGTCGAGCACGACGCCGAACAGCGCGCGAATTCCCTGGCTGGCCGTGGGCGCGGACAGAAGTGCCTGGGCGCGCTTGCGGCCCTCCGTCATCTCGTAACGCTCCACGCATGCCAGATAGAGCTGCTTCTTGCTCTTGAGGGTGTTGTAAAACGAGCCTTCGCCAATCCCCATAATCTTCAGGAGATCGCGTAGTCCGGTCCCGGCGTAGCCGTGTTTCCAGAACAGCCGCATCGCCTTGTCCAGAGCCCGTTCGTAATCGAAAGCAATTGTGCGTGCCATGGCGTCATCATAGCCTATTTGTAGCGATTGATAAAGAATTTTGTTGACAAGCCGGCACGCGCGGGCCGATATCTGTATCGGTCGCTACAAAATAAGAGCTTGTTACCGACTTCTGGAATCACACCCGTTAGGAGAGAAAGCATGACCAAGATCAATGTGCCGACCCGCAATGAGGTATCGCCCGTCAATCAGGCAATCTTCGACAAGCTGAAGGCGAGCCTCGGCACCGTGCCGAACCTGTACGCAACGTTCGCCCATTCCGAACATGCGCTAGGCAATTACCTCGCCCTCCAGAATGCGAAAAACAGCATCGCGGCCAAGGCTCGGGAAGTGATTAACCTGGTCGTAAGCCAGGTTAACGAATGCGAATACTGCCTCGCCGCACATACTGCCGTTGGAAAATTGGTCGGATTTTCGGATGCGCAGATCCTCGAAATCCGCCGCGGTCAAGCGAGCTTCGACACGAAGCTCGACGCACTGGCCCGCCTGGTGAAAGCCGTTGTGATCGAGCGCGGTCATGCAGATCAAGGGCTCGTTGACGCGTTCTTCGCGGCCGGCTGGACAAAGGAAAACCTCATAGACACAATTGTCACCATCGGTGACAAGACTGTGAGCAACTATCTTCATGCAGTAACCCGCGTGCCCATCGACTTCCCGGCCGCGCCCAAACTTGATTGATCAAGGGTCGCGTCGGTCGGAGCCGCCTGTAGCGCTCCGGCCGGCAAGTGGACCTGCTCCCCTGAACCTCTGCCGTTCTAAGCTAGAGTCCGCCTTCGTGATGAGCCGAAAAGAGCAGGTTCACCGAGGAGCAGGTCAGCGGCATGGACGTGACGCAGGCCCGCAAGTCCGCGACCCCCATGAAAGTCAGCGATCCCTCAACCACTGCTCCAAACACGCCGGTCCTCTTGCGGCCCCCCAGCTGCCGGTCGGCAACGCGCCCACTGTCAGCCGTGGAGGCCAGTGTCGGCCTTACCCAGAAGCAGACAAACCCGGTTATCGGGGTCGAAGTCACGATGCGGCCGAGTAGGCGTTAAATAGGCACCTGCCATCGACACTCGGCGCCCAACAGCTCTCACTCACTCTGCGGCGTAAAGTCTGCCTCCTTCGATGATGGCGCGGATCTCGGCGCGGCAGGAGCCGCAATTTGTGCCAGCTTTTAGCTTCTCTCCGATGGCTGAGACGCTCTTGCAGCCCGACGCTACAGCCATAGCGATCTGGTTGACCCCAACGCCGAAACAGGAACAGACGGTAGCGCCGACATCGGGCCGATCGGCCCCGGCACAGCCGGCGATGACGCGAAAGCGCTCACGCGGGCTGAGATGGAGCGCATCAACTTGCTCAGCCGCCCATTCTCGAATCCCGACAGCGCGGCGTGCTCGGCAAAAAAATCTCCTCCGGAGAGCCATGGGCGAATGCTTCGGAGAAACCATTCGCCGCGCCACTTCGGCGATGATCCACCAGTCCGGCCTTGCCTTGCCAGGCGCAGCCAGGAACGGCCGCTGGCGTGATATGCGGCGCTCGGAGTTGGTGACGGTGCCGTCCTTCTCGCCCCAGTGACCCCGCTCAGCGTGTCACAGAGTGGCGCTTGGCCTTAGCCGTAGTGTAGACGCGGCTTGGGCAACGTCCCTGTGAAGTGGACGCCGATCCGGTCATTCCTGCGCCACCGCAGAACAGCTTGATAGGCAACGCCGTCTGTTGGCATGTAAAGGACGAACCGTTCAGGCACCCGCGCTTCCATCGGCATCTTGAGTTCAGCTCCGCCACTGTTCTGGTTTCGAATCGTGCAACTGATTTCGGAGGTTGTGATTCCGTTGATGATCGCCGCACGTTTCAGCACTCGCTGCCGCCGTTCCCGGCGATTCTCGGCTTCTCAAACCATTGTGACCTCCTTCAGGTCATCCCCAATGAAAACGTTGGCCGAACTACATTCGATCCACCTAGCCTACCTGCGCCTCATAGCGACCACAGCAGCCTGCCGAGTGCTCAGGAGTGCTCTTGCACCGTAAATTGACGAAATACTGCGTTAACGCACCAATTCCGTTTCCGCGCAACGTCCGCCGATTGCGCGCGTTCCTTAGATCGGGAGAGCTGCGGCAGATCTGACCGCCAGCCTCATGCGCAGTCGGAGGCGACCAGGATGTCTAAATTCAAAGAGGCCCTTGAACGCGGCAAGAAAGCTCACCATCAGCAAGAAGATCGAGCCGGTGGGAATACTCCAAAGGTGGACTTTGGCGCGCAAGCCAGAGCTTGGCTAGGCAAGGTCGTGATTGAGTCGTTGCAAGAAGCCAAGGCAGAGGTGGCGGGAGAGGTGACCATCGACATAGACACTACGCCACGCCGCGAGGCTAAAGCCTTAGCGCCCTCTGTTCGGTTTCGAATCTACAAGAATGGGGGATTGTTAGAGAAGAACGCCAGAAGGGCATTCAGGGTCAGCGTTCCGATAAGTGGGGAGGTGTTAGTCTCTGCACCCGGCATGGTGACGGAGGATATAGGAAACATTGCGGATACGACCGACCAAAGGTTCCGCCACTTGCTGGCGAAATTGATCGAGCAGGCCGCCAAGGGCACTTAGTAGGAGACGCGCGGCGGTGTCGCTGCTGTTCACGGCACGTGGAAAATGGAGCGCACCGGGGAATGTTCGTACGAGCAGACAATCCTACGCCCACCCGAGCATTCCTTACGACTCGTTTCTTTAGGGACGGGGCGCAACCAATACGCCGGTCTCCGTAACAACCAGCCACCCCGGCGCCACGTACCAGTGCAACAACATCGAGGGTTCAGCTGAGCAGGTCCTGCAATGGACCAAGCGTGGCCCCAGGTGGCACAGCGCAGTGCAGCTCTGCATGATGCCATGATCGACCAGGTGAAAACAGCCGTGTTTCGCAGGGCGTCCATCGAGGACGCCAAGGAAGAGATGCTATTACCCTCTTAGACCGGAGCCCCTATTCCATGTCCGGCACGTCCCCGTCAACAAAGAGCGTTATCGGCTCTCTGTATCCGCCGAGCGCCGGGTTGGCCTCATGCGAGCGCGGGAGCCCGGCTCGTTCATCTGAACCGACACCTTTTCCTGGACGAGCGAGCTGGGCTTTCCCGGAAGAGCTGACGTTAGCCACCCATCTTCTTGGCCATCGCGCAGAACTTTGCGTGCGCCTTCTTAACCGCCGCATCGGCGCATTCCTTCATCATCGCCGTACGCTCGTCGGGTTTCATAGCCATCCACGCGGTCTTGAAATCCTTTTGCGATTTCATGGTCTTCATACCCGCATCGGTGAAGAACGGCGACATTTTAGCCGGGTCATCGAGCGCGGACGTACCGCTCGTGGAAGCAGCCATTGCAGCACTACCCATCATTGCGAGCGCAGTTGCACCCATGCAGAGCATTTTGATTGTCATTTGGATATCCTCCGTTTACGTGTCCTGCACTTAGAAGTGACGGCAACGGGAGAACGTGTAGTTGGTCGGGTCGGTTCCGGGGCATTGCAAACAACCTCGCTTGCTATTTACCCTTCCGGCCTTCCTTTCCGACAAATGAAGGCTTCGGCGCATGAGCTTCCTTGATGGTCCTGAGAGCTTCGTCTCTGGTGATGCCGCACTTGCGTGCGTAGTAGGCGGCTTCCACTTCCAGATCGCTATCCAATGGGACTTCGATCCTCTGCTTTGACTTCTGTTTCGCCCTCAGCACATCCGCGCATCTGGCTCCATTTGGCTGCCGGGTTTGTGCTTTAACCTTGCTACGCTTTCCAATGGCCTTGCCGGGGCCCTATGGCGAGGCCGGTGGCGCAGCATTCCTTGAGGCTTCGAGCCTTGCCTCCCGGCGCGAGACGGTGACGCTGCCGAACCGCAAGATTTCCCTTTCCGCGCGGCCCGCCCAAGGGTTCCAATTCCCGCCACTGACGATTTCTATAGGCCGGGCGGGACACGTATCTCGCCCCCAAAGGCCGTTGGTCGGCTTGACCAGTCGAGCATGCTACGAGTTGCGCTTTTCATGAAGCGACGGAGCGTACGACAGACCGACGATCACGCCATCCACGGTGAGCAAGCGTGCAACCATCTGCCCCCAAGGCTCCGTCTTTGCGCCGTGTAAAAGTTTGAACCCGCCCGATTCCAGCTCCTGCACACCTGCGGCTAGTGCCTCAGCATCTCTGAGTTCGAATTCGATGCTGACTTGTGGAATGGGAAGCTCTTTCGGCCACACGTCAGTACCGAAGCATGCTTCGGCTGCTTGATTCAGGGGCCAGACACCAAAGTGTCTAACGCCTTCAAGCTGTTCAGTGGCAAAATACTCTCCATCCAAGCGCTTCAACGGCAGGCTTAACGCATCAACATACAACTTTCTGCTCGCTGCCGGAGTGGCGCTGATAACGCTGACACTGGTTACCAACTCAACATGCATGATTGTCTCCTGAATTTTCCGAAAGCCAATCTTGACACAACACCTTTGGGAAGGCGTTTTTCAGGCCTCTAGCTCGGTTTTTTCGCACTAATCGGCCTTCGTGTTCGAGCGAGGGAGTTCGCATGCGATCCATCAGAAGGCCAAGGAAGCTGGTGTCTGCGATTCGTCGGAGGTCGCCTTTCTCTTTGATGAACCGGCGTTCCATTTGCGCGACGATGCCCAGGACCGTCAGCACCACGAGGCGGCCAAGGCGGGTCACAACCAACTCGTCATCGGGACGAAGAAGATCCAAAACGGTTGCCAGCTCGGCACGGCCGTCACGGGTACCGCCCGACATTTTCTCCGAGCGAATGATCTCGCAGCCCTCAGCCTTCAACTTGGCCAACTGCGTATCAAGATCTTGGTCGACCGTGCGTGACGCGCTCGCCGCTCGAGTCATAGCGATCTACCGGTCCGGGATTAGAGACGAGGAAGAATTGGTGTCGGCGTCGAAGCTACCGCTGGAGTACTGAAGTCCGTACTTGGCCATCGTGGAGACGCGGCTCGGCAACGTTCCTATTGGACCCCAATCCGGCCCCGGTCGTTCTTGCGCCACCGCAGAAACACGAGAAGGCATTCTGCTTCTGGTTGTGAAGGAAGATGGGCCGGATGGCCCAAAGCAAGGACATTGTTCTGGGGCGATTGCTCCCACTTCCAACGCAGCCGCCCATGTTCACGACGGTCCGCCCCGACACTGGCCATCGTCTGCCGGCACTCCCGATTGGTACGAAATCGGACTCCGAATCTCACTTGATCTAGTGATTTCGATAGTCTTATAAAAGTCGACGTTACCCTTGCTCTCTGGGGAGGAACGCGATGGATAACGTGGTTCCGTTCCGCAGTGTTGTGGCCCGTGTCGAGTTGGCGGAAGCTTGTGGCGAATGGTTCGTCCGCGTCACCGAAGACCACCAAGAACTTACCCGAGCATTTGAGCAGGAATCATCCGCGCTGTCCTATGCGGAGGGCCAGCGGATACGGCTAGGATTACACACGATCACCCGGACGTAAGCCCTTCACAGGCTTGTCGCGTTCCCATCGAATGAACGGCTTTACTTCAATCGCAACGCAGTAGGGCGTCTACAACTACTCAGCCCCCGCGGTGCTGGTTTTCCACCGCCTCGACCATGACGGCGAAAAGGCTACCCACCTCTTCACCGATCTCAGGCGGCGAAATCGCGGCCCGCATCGCATCGGATATGGCCCTGTCGGCAAGATCGTTCATTGGACCCGGGTCAATCACGGGTTTTCGGGAACGTTTTCCTCCATCCATTTATGCAGGAGATTCAGCGCTCGACTGCTCATCCAGCCATAAGCTAGGCGCGAAGTTAGGTTCCGGCGGGCTTCCCCACAGCTAGCTCGTCGAGTTCCACCTCCAACTGGTCGCTCACCGAATCGACGCTGGCTGCACCAATAATCCGGCCGTCAAAGCCCTGCAGCCAGGCTTCGGCGGATCCGGTTGCCTGCGGGGATAATGCTCTGGAGGATTTCCCGGTGCGTTTCCACTGCATGATCCCGTAGGTCTTCACCGTTGAGATAGAGCAGATCGAAGGCAACAAGACAGATATCCCTGGCGCTTCCGGTGCCAACCGCGCTTTGCAGCGCATGGAAGTCGGCCAGCCCAGCGGCGTTGATCTTGATGTTCTCGCCTTCAGGATGAAGCTTTGCGCTTCGGTCGCAATCGCTTCGCCCGCCAGTTCCGAGAACACGCCTGTCCAGTCATGGCCTCTTTTGGTGAAGAGCCGAATGCTGTCGCGGTCCTTCATAGCCTGCGTCCGATAGCCGTCCTGCTTAACCTCGTGAATACATTCGGTGGCCGTAGGCGGCTCTTCAAAAAGGTTCGGCTCCATCGGCCTGATGAAGTCCAGCCTATTGTTCTTACGCAACACGGCGATTCAATTAGCTTTATCTAAAATTGTTCCGAACCGGGGAATAGCGGCTGAAACAAAACGACCGATCGCACGTTGCGAATCTCGCCAAGGAGGAACAACCGATGGCTGACGATAAGAGCAAGCGTGACTTCCGCGACCGGGTGTCTGGCGGTGAAGATTACGAGGTCGCCTACTTCGCCCGGAAATTCCAGCTCACCATACCCGAGGCGCGAGCCCTCATTGCAAAGCACGGCAACGATCGCGAGACGTTAGAGCGAGAGGCGACGGCCCTTGCCAAAAGCTAAGGTGGAGAGGTTCGAGCAGCTTCGCGCGCGACCCTCGATAATGATCCCGGCCGAGGACTGTGGCGAGGCCGAACGTGTCCGGCGGGCGTGCTGCCTAGAGCATAATCTGAGCTGATGGAATCGCGAGGGATTCCCATCGGCGAGAATATCTGATTCATCATGTCTGCTGGATATGGAGGCCAGCAGGC
>NZ_VFVX01000039.1:0-36652 GCF_006442395.1 Mesorhizobium sp. B2-3-5
TTGCATGGTGGAGACTCCTGAACTCAGTGGTGGCCGCCTTCGAGATAGGCGGCGCGCACTTCGGGATTGGCGAGCAGTTCCTTGCCGGTGCCGCTCATCGTCACATTGCCGTTGACCATGACATAGCCGCGGTTGGCGAGCTTGAGCGCGCCGAACGCGTTCTGCTCGACCAGGAACACCGTCAACCCCTGGGTGCGGTTCAACTCGCGGATGGCATCGAAGATCTGCTTGACGATCAGCGGCGCCAGCCCGAGCGACGGCTCGTCGAGCAAAAGCAGCTTCGGCCGCGCCATCAGCGCGCGTCCGATCGACAGCATCTGCTGCTCGCCGCCCGACAGCGTGCCGCCGCGCTGGGCGATGCGCTCCTTGAGCCGTGGAAACAGCGTGAACACCTTTTCGACGTCCTCGTCATAGTGCTTGAGGTTGTCGAGGCTAGCGCCCATCTGCAGGTTTTCCATCACCGTCATGCGTGGGAAGATGCGGCGTCCTTCCGGCGACTGGGCAATGCGCAGGCGCGCGATCTCGTGCGTCGGCAACTGCGTGATGTCGGTGCCGGCGAAGGTGATGGTGCCGGTGCGGGCGCGCGGGGCCCCGAAGATGGTCATCATCAGCGTCGACTTGCCGGCGCCGTTGGCGCCGATCAGCGCCACGATCTCGCCCTGCTTGACGGTGACGTCGACGCCGTTCAGCGCCCGGATGTTGCCGTAATAGGTCTGTACACCCTTGATATCGAGCAGTGTCGTGCCGGCCATCACTTGCCTCCTCCGCGCTTGCCGGTCGCAGGCTTGGCGGCGGCTGTTTTTCCGGAAGTCGTGCCGGCGCTCTTTGCCGACGCAGGGCTGGCCGCCACCTTGCCCGCATCGACGCGGCGCGAGAATTCCGTGTCCTTGCCCTGAGCGAGCAGCCTGGCCTGCTTGACCCAGTCCTCACGCGCTATGCGCCCGTCAAAAGCGAGATAGGCTTCGGCGGCCTCGACGTCGGCCTTCTTCCAGGCGCCGATCTGGTCGAAGTGGAAGATGCCGTGTTCGTTGAGCTTCTTCTCGTTGACCGCACCAATGCCCTTGATGCGGGTCAGGTTGTCGGCTTTGCCGCCACGCGGAGCAGCGAGACGGTTCGAAACGCCCTCGGCCTTTGCCGCGGGTGCCTTGGCGGCCGGCTTCTTTGCTGCCGCTTTCGCGACCGGCTTGGCGGCCGGAGCCGGCTTTGTCGCCTGTTCAGGTTTAGCCACAACGGGTTTGCTCGCCACGGTCACGGCACGCGCATCGATCTGCGCAGCCTTGGAGGCGCCTTTCGACACCGTGACGCGCTCGCCCTCGCTGTGGCCGACCGTGTCGCTCACCGGACCGGCCAGATACGACGCCGAGGTGCCCGGACCATGCGCGGCGTCGGGACCCGTATCAAGTTGTTCGATGACGTCCTCGTCGCCGACTTCGGTCAGCACCGTCTCGACCTCCTCGTCGTCGACGCCGAGATAGGCGGCGATGACGCGCGGATCGGTGCGCACCGACTGCGGATTGCCGTCGGAGATCTTGCGGCCATATTCCAGCACCACGACATGGTCGGAAATCTGCATGACCACCGACATGTCGTGCTCGATCAGCAGGATCGAGGCCCCTGAGGTGTTCTTGATGTCCATCAGCAGCTCGTTGAGGGCGGCCGATTCCTTCGGGTTGAGGCCGGCCGCCGGCTCGTCGAGGCACAGAAGCTCCGGACCGGTGCACATGGCGCGCGCGATCTCGAGGCGCCGCTGCGCACCATAGGGCAGGTCGCCGGCCGGATCGTCGGCACGATCGACGAGATCGGCCTTCTCCAGCCAATGCTTGGCGAGTTCCACTGATTCAGCCGAGGCCCTGCGGTAGCCGCTGAAGCCGAACAGGCCAAGCACCGTATAGCCCGAAGCCTTCATCAGTTTGTTGTGCTGGGCAACCAGGAGGTTTTCCAGCAGCGTCATGCCCGAAAACAGGCGGATGTTCTGGAAGGTGCGCGCCACCTTGGCGCGCGCCGGGATCTCGTGGTTGGGCAGCCGTTCCAGGAGATAGCTCGAGCCATCGGCACGATTGAGCGTGATCATGCCTTCCGATGGCTTGTAGAAGCCGGTGATGCAGTTGAACACGGTCGTTTTGCCGGCTCCGTTGGGGCCGATCAGCGCCGTGATTTCGCCGCGCTTAGCGGTGAAGGACAGGTCGCCGATGGCGACCAGGCCGCCGAACTTCATCGACAGGTGATCGACCTGCAGGATGGCGCCGTTCATTTGTGTGTTCGCATCCATTAGCCGTGGCCCTCCTTGGTGAAGGAGCCTGAGACCGCTTTTCGCTCCTTAAGGAAGGCCGTCGGTTCCCTGCTGCCGACGAAGCCGCGCGGCTTCCACAGCATGACGATCACCATGGCCATGCCGAACAGAAGCATGCGGTAGAGTTCCGGTGTGAAATCAGGCCCGAAGACCTGCTTGAGGAAGTCGAGTTCGCGCAACGCCTCGGTGCCGCCGATCATCACCATCGCGGCAACCGCGATGCCAACCAGCGATCCCATGCCGCCGAGCACGACGATGGCCAGGATGATGGCCGATTCCAGGAAGACGAAGGATTCCGGGCTGACGAAGCCTTGCCGCGCGGCAAAGAACGAGCCGGCGAAACCGCCGAACATCGCGCCGGTGGCAAACGCCGTCAGCTTGGTGGTGGTGGTGTTGATACCGAGCGAGCGGCAGGCGATCTCGTCCTCACGTAAGGCCTCCCAAGCACGGCCGACCGGCAGACGGCGCAGCCTGATGGTGACGAAGGCGGTAAGCAGGCACAGACCCAGGATCAGATAGTAGAGGAAAATCTTGTAATAGGCGCTCGAGGTCGCGAGATGCAGAACCTTGGCAATGTAATTGGGGTCCGACACATTGAAGGTCATCAGGCCGAAGAAGGAAACCTTGGGAATGCCGGAGATACCGGCCGAGCCGTTGGTGACCTCGCGCCAGTTGATCAGCACCAGCCGGATGATCTCGCCGAAGGCGAGCGTCACGATCGCCAGATAGTCGCCGCGCAGACGCAGCACGGGGAAGCCGAGCAGCACCCCCCAGAGAGCGGCCATGCAGCCCGCGGCCGGCAGCAGGATCCAGAACGACAGGCCGTAATGCGTGGCAAGAAGCGCATAGGCATAGGCGCCAAGTGCATAAAAGGCGACGTAGCCGAGGTCGAGCAGGCCGGCGAGGCCGACGACGATGTTCAGTCCCCAGGCCAGCATCACATAGATCAGGATCTGGATGCCGAAATTGTCGACCCATTTCAGCGAGCCCTGCAGCCCTCCAGCAATCGACCAGGCGTTCAGCGACAGCACCGCGACCACGAGGATCGGGTACAGCACCAACGCTGTGATGCCCAATTTGGTGAAGTTGGCATGAATGAAGGCGCGGAAGTAGTAGATCACGCAACCCAGCACATAGATGACCGCCAGGGCGCGCAGGAATTGGAGATAGCCGGCCGGTTCTGCTCCCACCCATCCGGCGAGAGAGCCGCCCAACACGAACAGCAGCGCGGCCGCGACGACAGCCAGGATGAACGCCGGCAACTGAAAGAATCGTGACCCCACGCTGGCTGGTAACAGACCGGTGGCGACGTCGGCGATCTTTTGGTTGGCCATGAAGGGCTGGCCGTAGGCGACATAGAGGAAACGCCCGACGGCCGTGGCGATCACCACGGCGGCGAGCAAGCCCCAGCGCTGAGTCAGGACCAGTTCATTGGACATGTTCTGACCGGTTTTCAGCCCGATGAACAGCACGAACAGGCCAAGCGCGATGGCGCCGGCATAGAACGCTTCCCGAAGGGCGCGCTGGATGGGGCTGGCGACGGTGTCGCGCTCACGAGATACGGTCACGGCCATGGTCTCAAACCTTTTCGACTTCAGGCCGGCCCAATATGCCGGAAGGCAGGAAGATCAGCACGATCGCCAGGATCGAGAACGCCGCGACGTCCTTGTAGTCGATCGAGAAATAGGCCGACCACATGCTCTCGATGAAGCCGATCAGAAGGCCGCCGAGCACGGCGCCGGGAAGCGAGCCGATGCCGCCAAGCACCGCCGCCGTAAATGCCTTTACCCCCGGCACAAAACCGTCGGAGAAGGCCACCACGCCATAGTACATCAGGAACAGCGTGCCGGCGACGGCGGCAAGCGAGGCTCCCATGATGAAGGTGATCGAGATGGTGCGGTCGACGTCGATGCCGAGCAGTGCCGCCATCTTGCGGTCCTGCTCGCAGGCGCGTTGCGCCCGGCCAAGCGAGGTCTTGTTGACCAGATACCAGAACAGCACCAGCAAAAGGGCGGTGACGATGACGATGATGATCTGCTTCAGCGACACGCTGACGCCGTCGATGTTGTAGACCTTCGACACCATCGGCGGGATCGGCTTGTTGCGCGGCCCTTGCGTGACCTGGACGAAATTCGACAGCGCGATCGACATGCCGATGGCGGTGATCAGCGGCGCCAGCCGGAACGAACCGCGCAGCGGCCGGTACGCCACCTTCTCGATCGTCCAGTTGTAGAGACTGGTGAGCAGCATCGCCACGATCATCATGACCAGCAGTGCGATGACCACAGGCACCGAATAGAACAGCGCGCCCAGGATGAGGAAAACGATCAGCGCGGTGAAGGCGCCCACCATGAAAATGTCGCCATGGGCGAAATTGATCATTCCGATGATGCCGTAGACCATCGTGTAGCCGATCGCGATCAGCCCATAGATCGATCCCAGCGTCAGCCCGTTGATAAGCTGCTGGACAAAATACTGCATGTGTACATGGCTCCCCTGGAATGTCGCCCATGCAGACGCATTCCTTTTCGTATTTCCCCTAGTCGTAAAGTTTCGAGCCCGGATTGCAACGTGATTTTTCGATCGCCATGCGCGTTTCCAATGCACGCCATTTCGACTGCCCGTTTTTTTGCACCCGGCCTCTGGACTATCGCGGACCCTATCATTGGCATAACGCAATGTCTTTGACGATTCAGGCCTATCATGCGCGCCGTTTCGAAGAAATCGCCGTCAAAATAAGTTGATGAAGGGATTCCTTGCGCCGCCGACAGCATTCCTTCTTGCGCCTCCATGCCTTCCGTTGCGTGATGAATCGCCTATTTGACCACGAACCCATGCGCGAACGGATCGCGGTCGTCGATGAAGATCGTGTTCAGTCCGGTCATGCGCGCCCAGCCGCCGATCGAGGGTATGATCGCCGGCTTGCCCGCCACGGTGACCTCCTTTTCGACCTTGCCCTTGAACAGCGAACCAATGATCGATTCATGCACGAAGGCGTCGCCCGCCTTGAGCTTGCCCTTGGCATGGAGCTGCGCCATCCGCGCCGAGGTACCGGTGCCGCAGGGTGAGCGGTCGATCGCCTTGTCGCCGTAGAAGACGGCGTTGCGGGCGTCAGCCCCCTCCACCGTCGGCTTGCCGGTCCACAGCATATGCGACAGCCTGTTGATGCCGGGATTCTCCGGATGCACGAAGGCATATTTCTCGTTCAGCCGCTGCCGCACCACCGGGCTCCAGGCAATGAGGTCGCCGGCGGAATGGTCGGCCATGTCGCGATAGTTCGCCTGCGGCTCGACGATGGCGTAGAAATTGCCGCCATAGGCGACATCGACGGTGATCTCGCCGAGCCCGGGACATTCGACCGTCAGCCCTTCGGCATAGAGGAACGACGGCACGTTGGTGATGCGCACCTCCTCGACATATTCGCCGACCTGCTTGTATTCGGCGATGACCAGGCCGGCCGGCGTGTCGAGCCGCAGCACACCTGGCGTCCGCGGCTTGATCAGCCCGTGCTCGATCGCCATCGTGACCGTGCCGATGGTGCCGTGGCCGCACATCGGCAGGCAGCCCGAGGTTTCGATGAACAGGATAGCGATGTCGCAATCCTCGCGCGTCGGTGGGTAGAGGATCGAGCCAGACATCACGTCGTGGCCGCGCGGCTCGAACATCAGGCCGGTGCGGATCCAGTCATACTCGGCGAGGAAATGCGCGCGCCGTTCCATCATTGTCGAACCCTGCAGCAGTGGGCCGCCGCCGGCGACCAGCCGCACCGGATTGCCGCAAGTGTGGCCGTCGATACAGAAGAAGGATTTCTTGGCCATGTCGCTCCTCGAAAATCAAAACCGTTGCGGGCTGAAGGGGGCCAGATCAACAGACGGAGTCTGCCTCAGGACGAGCTCGCGGATCAACCGTCCAGTCGCCGCAGCCTGGGTCAGGCCGAGATGGCCGTGGCCGAAAGCATACACCACCGGCGGGGCTCCCGGCGCCTTGCCGATGACAGGCACCGAATCCGGCAGCGAGGGGCGGAACCCCATCCATTCGCGCCCACCCGACGGATCGAGCCCCGGCAGGAATTGCTGCGCCTTTTGCAAGAGCGCTTTCGACCTGTTGAAGTTGGGCGGCCGTTCGATGCCGCCGAGTTCGACGGCGCCGCCCACGCGCAGGCCCGTTTCGAGCGGCGTGATGACGAAGCCATGGCTGGAGAAGATCAGCTGCCGCGTCACGTCGAAAGCGCCGTTCGGCAATGTCGTGTTGTAGCCGCGCTCGGTCTCCAGCGGAATGCGGTCGCCGAGCTGCCGCGCCAGAAGGTGCGACCAGGCGCCGGCGGCGACAACGAGCCGCCTGGCGCGCCTAATGGTTCCGTCGGCCAGCGTCAGCGCCGCGCCGTCCTGATCCGCCGCGATCCGGTCGATGCGGGCCGTTTCAAAGCGGGCGCCCTTGGCCTCGGCATAGGCCCACACTGCCTTGCCGAGCAGTTTCGGATCGGCGACCGTCTTCCAGCCCGGCACGAACGTGCCCTTGACGAAGCGCGGCGACAGTCCAGGCTGCAAAGCCGCCAGCCCCTCGCCGTCGACGTGGCGGAAGCCGATGCCGAAGCGTTCGCGCGCCGCCCAGCCCGGCAGCGCGGCGCGGAACTCGGCTTCGCTTTCGTAAAGTTCCAGCGAACCGTCCTCGCGCAGCATCGGCCGCGTGCCGGAACGATCGAGCAGACCCATCCACTCCGCTTCTGCAAGCTTCATCATGCCGGCCTGGGTGGCGAGGCTGGCCTCGTATTTCGCCGGTGCGCCGGCGCGCCAGAACCGGAACAGCCAGGGCAGGAGTTTCGGCAGGTAGGCGGGCGGGATGCTGAGCGGGCCGAGCGGATCGGCCAGCCATTTCGGCAACTGGCGGATCATGCCCTTGTGGGCCAGCGGCAACACGTCGGAAAAGGCGAAGGCGGCGGCATTGCCGGAACTGGTCTCTTCGCAGATGCCGGTGCGGTCGAAGACCGTGACATCCAGCCCCGCCTCGGCAAGAAAGGCGGCCGCGCAGATGCCGATGATGCCGCCGCCGATGATGGCGATGTCTTCACCCCGTTCACGGGGAGAAGGGGCCCGAAGGGCGGATGAGGGGCGGCGCCCTGCTTCTGTCGACTTGGAATTTCCGGCCACGTGGGGCGCTGCTCCTCATCTGGCTGCCGCCATCTTCTCCCATGAAAAGGAAGAAGAACCTCCTCAAAATTTCGGCAGTGTCGGCCGCACCGCCAGTGCATCCTTGACGATCTTCTCGACCGCCTTGCGGCGCTCGCCAGACAGCGGCTGGCGCGGCATGCGGACACGGTCGTTGGTCTGAATGGTGAAAACTTCGGCGAGCTTGATGTTCTGCACCAGATAGGTCGAGACATCGAGGTCGAGCAGCGGCCGGAACCAGCGGTAGATGGCGAGCGCCTCCTCGCGGCGGCCCTGCTTCATCAGCTGGTAGATGGCGACGGTTTCGCGCGGGAAGGCGGTGACCAGGCCGGCCACCCAGCCGATGGCGCCGACCGACAGCGCCTCGAAGGCGAGATTGTCGACGCCGGTGAACAGGTCGTACCGGCTGCCCAGGCGGTTGATGATCTCGGTGGAGCGGCGGATGTCGTCGGAGGATTCCTTGATGGCCACGAAGCGCTTGTCCGACGCCAACTCCTCCATCTGGTCGACGGTGACGTCGACACGGTAGGCGAGCCGGTTGGAGTAGATCATCACCGGCAGGTCGCCGGCTTCGGCGACGGCACGCAGGGCCGCGACCGTCTCTTCCGCATTCGTGTGGTAGATCGGGCTCGGCACCACCATCAAGCCATTGGCGCCTTCCCTTGCGGCACGCTTGGCGATGCTGGCCGCCTCGCGGGTGCCTGCCTCGTTGACCGTCAGCAGCACCGGCTTCTTGCCGGCGACTTTCCGCGCGGTCTTCAGCACCTCGATCTTCTCGTCATGCGACAGCATCGGTCCTTCGCCGAGCGAACCGCAGACGATGATGCCGTCGCAGCCAGCCTCCATCTGCAGGTTGAAGCAGCGTTCCATTTCGGCATGGTCAAGGCGATCGTCGGCGGTGAATTTGGTCGTGACGGCGGGGAAGACTCCGGTCCACATGATCATTTCTCCATCTGATATATCAGACGTATATCTGTTGGGAAAGTCGCTGTCAATGCGGAATCCGTTATGATATATTCTAGATATATCAGGAGCCCGCCATTGATATCCCTGGAAGCAAGCATGACGTCCGAGCCGGCGGCGACCAAGGCCTATCGCGTGCTCGAGCATATGATCGTCACGCTGGAACTGGCGCCGGCGGGCTTTGTCACCGAGGGGGCGCTGATCGAAAAGCTGGCGCTGGGCCGCACGCCGGTGCGCGAGGCGATCCAGCGGCTGGCCTGGGAAGGGCTGCTGGACGTGCGGCCCCGCGCCGGCATCGCCATCGCGCCGCTGCATCCGGGCGACTGGCTGCGCGTGCTCGACGCCCGGCGCGGCATCGAAGTGGTACTTGCCCGCTCGGCTGCCCGCTTCGTCACCCGCGAGGCCGCCGACCTGTTTCACGAGGCGGCCCTTTCCATGCAGAAGGCGGTCATCTCCAGCAATGTGCTTGCCTTCATCCAGGCCGACAAGGCGCTCGACGAGGCGCTGGCGCTGGCCGCCGACAATCCGTTCGCCGCCAGGCTGGCCGCGCCCTTGCAGACCCATAGCCGCCGCTTCTGGTTCCGCTACAAGGCCGACACCGGGCTGGCGGAATCCGCCGAGCACCATGTCGCCTTGATCCGCTCGATCCTCGACGGCGACGAGGAAGCCGCGGCCAAGGACGCCAAGAGGCTGATGGCGCTGCTGCGCGGCCATGCCGAGGTCGCCGCCACGCGTTGATCGGGCGGCTCAGATCCCGTGCGTCATCGTGGCGACGGCGAGGTTGTTCTCCCAGCCCTCACCGGCCGCGAGGATGCAGCTTCGGCCCTTCACGTCGGTTATCAGCATCGTCCAGGACCCGCTTGCCGAAACGTAGATCTCGACAATCGCGGCCTGTCCGACCACTCCGTAGCCGATCTGCTTCTCTTGAAAAGCCTGCGCCAATCCCGCGACGACGTCATTGTGGGCGCCGCAGACGAGTTGCGCCTGTGCGGACAGCGTCATCAGCGCCAGCGCGGCGCCGGTCGCGGCCATCCGGATCCATCGAAACGAAATTTTGTGTGCCATCCGGCATCTCCTTCGCCCTGACATTCCGGCAAGGGAGGCACGTTGGCAGCCTCAGCACACCGGAGCGTTCCAGGCCGGATCCGACGTCTTCATCACGTCACTCCTTCTGGTTTCCGGTCTGTCGTGTGGGAAGTTCCCATCACTTCCCTTGATTCGATATGGTAAGGTCCCGATCCGAAAACAAGCACCCGTTCGGGCCTTGCCGCCATCGTCCCCAAGTCGCGCCGCGGTGCGCTGGAAAAGGCTGTGAGTCAAAAACGTCAAGCGGCCCATAGCGCTGCTGCATGGCTCCTGCCGCGATGATGGCCGCGACACACCGAACTTCGCTCAAGCGCCCGGCAGGGCTGCTTTCATCGTCGAACTGTCCCAGCCTTCGCCGACGGACAGGATGCAACTCTGGCCCTTGGTATCGGAGGCCAGTACGGTCCAACTGCCTTGTTCGGAAACAAAGACCTCCAGGATCACACTTGGGTTGATCAGGCCACGCCCGGCTTCGCTCTCATGGAAATTGTCGCCGAGCGCCTTGACGATGTCGGCGCGCGCGGCGCATTGCCCGGCCGCTTCAGCCTGCACGACACCGGACATTGCCATGGCCGTGCAAAATATCGTTGCGATAAAACGTCGTTTCATCTGACACCTCCTTGCGCCAGACGAGCACCCCGGGTTTACACCGGCGCTGTCGGATTGCCTGCCCATGGCAGGAATACAGCAAAAGCTGTAGCCCGGCCGCTTTGTTCCATCACATTAGCGTTTAGACATATAGCGTGGCGTGAGAATCAAAAGGCCCGGGGTGCGCCCGGGCCTTCCTGGTCATTCATCGTCGGGATAACGAACTCGGCGCCATCCTTGATGCCGGCCCGCGCGCCCGCAGCCGAAGGCGAGGACGCGCAAGCAAGAAATCGTCCGGTCAGTTCATCGTCGGGATAACGAACTCGGCGCCGTCCTTGATGCCGGACGGCCAACGCGAGGTCACCGTCTTGGTCTTGGTGTAGAAGCGGAACGCATCCGGGCCGTGCTGGTTGAGATCGCCGAAGGACGACGCCTTCCAGCCGCCGAACGTGTAATAGGCAATCGGCACCGGGATCGGCACGTTGACGCCGACCATGCCGACCTGGACACGGCTTGCGAAATCACGCGCTGCGTCGCCGTCGCGGGTGAAGATGGCAACGCCGTTGCCCATCTCATGATCGTTGGCGAGTTTGATGGCGTTCTCATAGGTCGGCGCGCGCACCACCGAGAGCACGGGCCCGAAGATTTCCTCCTTGTAGATGCGCATGTCTGATGTGACATTGTCGAACAGGCAGCCGCCCATATAGTAGCCGTTCTCATAACCCTGCATCTTGAAGCCGCGGCCATCGACGACAAGCTTGGCGCCTTCCTTGACGCCGGTATCGACATAGCCCTTCACCCGCTCCAGCGCCTGTGCCGTCACCAGCGGGCCGAAATCGGCGGAGGAGTCCGTCGATGGGCCGACCTTGAGACTTTCGACGCGCGGCACCAGCTTTTCCATCAGCCGGTTGGCGGTGTCGTTGCCGACCGGGACGGCAACCGAGATCGCCATGCAGCGCTCGCCCGCCGAACCGTAGCCGGCGCCGATCAGCGCATCGACGGTCTGGTCCATGTCGGCGTCCGGCATGATGATCATGTGGTTCTTGGCGCCGCCGAAGCACTGCACGCGCTTGCCGGCCGCGGTGCCACGCGAATAAATGTAATGCGCGATCGGCGTCGAACCGACAAAGCCGATGGCCTTGATGTCGGGATCGTCAAGGATGGCGTCGACAACATCCTTGTCGCCATTGACGACATTGAGGATGCCCGCCGGCAGGCCGGCCTCGATGAACAGTTCGGCAATGCGCATCGGCACGCCCGGATCACGCTCGGAAGGCTTTAGGATGAAGGCATTGCCGCAGGCGATGGCCGGCGCGATCTTCCACAGCGGGATCATCGCCGGGAAGTTGAACGGCGTGATGCCGGCCACGACGCCGAGCGGCTGGCGCATCGAATAGACGTCGATGCCAGGGCCGGCGCCGTCGGTGAACTCGCCCTTCATCATGTGCGGCGCGCCGATGCAGACCTCGACCACTTCGAGGCCGCGCTGGATGTCGCCCTTGGCGTCGGCAATGGTCTTGCCGTGCTCGCGCGCCAGGATGTCGGCCAGTTCGTCATAGTCGCGCTGGACCAGTTCGAGGAACTTCATCAAAACGCGCACGCGGCGCTGCGGGTTGGTGGCGGCCCATTTGGGCTGCGCTGCCTTGGCGTTCTCGACCGCGGCGCGCAGTTCCGCCTGCGAGGCCAGCGCAACCGTGCCGCGCACGGAGCCGTCCATCGGCTGCATGACATCCTGCTTGCGGCCGCTGGTGCCGGCGACGCGCTTGCCGCCGATGAAATGACCGTATTCGATCATGATTTCTCTCCCTGGGTTTGTGATGCTGCATTGTCCGCCTTTGGCAGGCGGATAGCAACGCGAGGGAGATCGCAACCGTTGTGCGCGAAATAGACAACGAGCGCTGGGTGTGCATTAATTGCCGCAAATGATGGGTAGCTGAAAAGGCTGAAGCTTGCGTTCCTTCACACCCCCCTCTGTCCTGCCGGACATCTCCCCCGCAAGGGGGGAGATCGAACGCCACGTCCGCCTTCTCCAATCACCAATGCTTGAGGAGTGGCGCCATCAAGAGAGCTATCAATCTCCCCCCTTGCGGGGGAGATGGCCGGCAGGCCAGAGGGGGGTGGGCGGGAACTCGACCTGCAATCTCAAGCTTATGGGTCATCCCCATGAACTGGGATGACGTCCGCGTCTTCCTTGCCGTGGCCCGCGCCGGCCAGATTCTGGGCGCCGCCAAGCGGCTCGAACTCAACCACGCCACCGTCTCGCGCCGCATCGCTGCGCTCGAGGATGCGCTGCGCACGAAACTCTTCCGCCGCTTGACCACCGGCAGCGAGCTGACGCCAGCCGGCGAGCGCTTCCTCGACATTGCCGAACGCATGGAGGGCGACATGATCGCCGCGCGCTCGGCCATATCAGGCGAGGGCGACGATATCTCGGGCACGGTGCGCATCGGCGCGCCGGACGGCTTTGGCGTCGCCTTCTTGGCCAGGCGTCTCGGCGCGCTGACCGCGCTGCATCGCGAATTGACGATCCAGCTCGTGCCGGTGCCGCGCTCTTTCTCCCTCTCACGCCGCGAGGCCGACATCGCCATCACTGTCGAGCGGCCGACCGAAGGCCGGCTGGTGGCGGGAAAGCTGGTCGACTATTCGCTCGGCCTGTTCGCGTCGCGTGCCTACGCCGATGCCAACGGCCTGCCCAAAACCGCGGCCGAACTCGGCCGGCACACCCTCATCGGCTATGTGCCCGACCTCATCGTCAGCCCGTCACTCGATTACGCCGCCGAATTCAGCGCCGACTGGCGCACCAGCTTCGCCATCTCCTCGGCGCTCGGCCAGGCCGAAGCGGTGCGCTCGGGCGCGGGCATCGGCATCCTGCACACTTTCGTCGCCCGCTCGATGCCGGAACTGGTGGCCGTCGATGTGGTGGCGCCCATCCGTCGCGCCTACTGGCTGGTCTATCACGAATCGGTCAGGCCGCTGCGCCGCATCCAGATCGTCGCCAGCTTCATCACCAAGGCGGTGGAACGCGAACGGGGCCTGTTTACCTGATTTCGCAAAACCGGCACACAATGTGCCGCTCAAGGTGAGTCGAGAACAAACGAATTCACCACACGCTCAGCCTTGTCCGCCAGCGGCGCCCACATCTGCGCAACCTGGCCGGCGCTCTCGCCCATCACGCTGCAATTGACATAACCGTAGCGCGCGCCTCGAACCGAAAAAGCAAACCTGGAATGGCCATGTAGGCGGGTATCCTTGTCGATAACCGTAAAGTCCAGATCGGCAAGACGCACAGGATAGCCGTCCGGAAACCTTGCAAGCTTGTCATTGCTGAACTCGGCTGTGCTGTATGATCTACCTATCATCCACTTCCAGTCGTTCATCGACCAGTCCTCGATGAACTTGCGCGGATCGGCCGGCGAGCCGGGTCCGGATCGATTGTAAAGCGAGGCCGAAACCATGCAGGTAAGACTCTGATCGTTGGGTTCTATACTCAGCAATATCGCCTCGTCGGAAGGCGGCTCATTGATCCATTCCTGGGGAAAGGTCAGCGAAAATCCGTTGGCCCGGTCATGGACCGTCTTGTCCGCAGCATCGGCCCCCGCAGCGCAGGACAAAAATCCAACAGTCATGACGAGAAGGCAGATACGCATGCAGATGCTTGTCCCCAAATCCTTACGGGTTCGGCCCTTCAGGCAGTCCCAAAATCACAATAACACAGCAGGCCGCAAGCAATGCTGCCTTTTCCTTGCCATAAAACCGGCCAGTGTGGCATCAGGCGTGCGGCCACCGGCCACGAAGCGGGCCGCCGGGTGGGGAAATCTTTCAGAAAGCTGGCGCGGATAGACATGCGAGCCGTTCTTGCCATCCTGCCGCTGCTTTTCGTTTCCGCGTGCGCCAATCCATGGACCAAGGTGCCCGAAGCCGATTTGCCCAAACCGATCCGCTACGCCATGGCGCGCCCCTCGCCTTTCGTCATCGGCAATTATTGCGGTCCGGGCACCCGCACCGGCGATCTTTCCGCCCGGCCGGTCGACCGCCTCGACGCCGCCTGTCAAATCCATGACGCCTGCTACATCGCGCGTCACAATCATTGCGACTGCGACGGCGCCCTCATTGCCTCGGCGAGGGCGATACGCGATGACAGGACGGCGCCTCGCAAGATGCGCGGCGCGGCCGAACTGCTGATCGTCACCTTCGCCGTTCCTGTCTGCAAGGTCTTCCCGCAAGGCTTCATGCCGCCCCGCGATCCGGCGCAGTTGCGCGCGATGAAGGCCGGAGTCACCGGTTGAACGTCCGCGCATCCATCATTCTGGCCCTGTTCGCACTGGCAATCCTTGCCGGCTGCGCTGGTGCGGGCCGCAATGCCTGCGACCTCTTGCCGGAACAGGAGGCCTGCGCGCGGCCCTCGCTGTCGGCCAGTTCATCCGGGCCGCGGGTCGCGGCCACGCAGTTCTTCGGAGATGCCGGCACCAGCGACTACGAAAGACGGTTCCAGGCGCTGCTCGCCCACAACCAGCTCGATGCCATGGATCGCGCCAACGGCACCGGCCCGTTCGGGCGCAACCGCCGCGATGTACAGAATCGCGATTTCCAGGCGACCTATTCAACGCTGCAGCAACTGGCCGGACCGGTCGCAAACGCGCATCTAGCGCCTTCCGTTGGCGGCAGTGGCGAGGGCCAGTTCGGCGGACGCTGGCGGGTGTCGCGGCAGACGCTCTACATCGATGCGGCCGCACGGCCATCGGTATCCAAGACGTTCGAATTCTCCGGCCTGCAGGCACGCAGCACCGAGATCGTGCTGCGTCAGGCCGGCAAGCAACCGGCCGACATCGAGGGCACCTGCGACGGCACTTTGGCGATCCGCGCCGCCGGAGCCTCACGCACAATCGCCCCCGGCACGGAATTCCGCCTTCGCCTCTCGGGCGAAGACGATACGGCCAGCCTGTTTCCGGGCGACAGCCTGAACCGTTGCACGGCAAGGATCCGCTCCAGCCTCGTCCCGGCCGGCGCTCCGCTCACCATCCTGCGCGAGGAGACCGCCGATCCCGGGCTTGCTGCCTTCGACAGCCGTTACCAGCGTTGCCCGGTACCCGACGGCGCCGGCCTCGACGCGCTTGAACGCGCCTTCTATGCCAGCCGTTGGCTGTCGCAGACCTGCGCCTTGCCGATCGGCGAGCCCAGGCTGCTGCGCAAGTCGCGTGACGGCTTCAACGCCAAGGTCGAGGCGCTGATGGGCGCGCCGCTGTCCGACGCCGCCATCGACAAGGGCGATCCGGAACTGCCGCTCGATTTCTCGAAGGCGCCAAGGCTGAAGCTGATCTATCTGTCCTCGCTGGAGTTCAAGGCCGACTTCTCCGGCCGCATCATCGAGCGGCTGATCCGCCATCATGCCGCCCTCGGTACCAAGGTGCGCATCATGGTCACTGACGTGCTCGAGCGCGAAAAGGACGACGCCATGCTGCACCGGCTTGCGGCCGAATTCCCCAATGTCGAGCTGCAGGAATACCGCTGGCGCGCCGACCATGGCGCGCCGATCGACGAGCAGGTTTCACAATTGCACAAGACCCATCACATCAAAATGCTGGCAACGCTGGCGCAGGATCCGGCGCGCTCCCGCGTCATCATCGGCGGCCGCAACATCCACGACGGCTTCCTGTTCCATCAGCCGATCGACCTGTCGCGCTATCCGGACCTGCAGCAATACGGCAAGACCGATGGCCTGTCGCTGAACTACTATTCGAACTGGAGCGACTTTGATATCGAGTTCGCCGACAATGCGACGGTCGACACGCTTGCCGCGCATCTGTCGACAATATGGTTGCGCGACGCCGACACCAACCTGTCGCGCCCCTTCTCCATCCCGGTCCGCGCCGGCGGCCGCCGCCCGTCGGGCAACGCCCGGCACTTCATTTCAGTGCCCTATGAGGACGACCATGCGCTGGAGGACTATTTCGTCGATCTGATCGATGCCGCCCAGCACCATGTCCAGATCGTCAACCCCTATCTCAATCTGACGCCGAGCCTCGCCCACGCCTTCGACCGGGCGCTCGCCCGCGGCGTCAAGATCGACATTGTCGGCCGCATCGATCTCAAGGGCGATATCGGCGGCAGGTTTCTCACCGCGCTCAACAAGCTGTTCGTCGAGCAATATGGCGGCCGCATCAACATCCGCGAGTTCAAGGCGCCGGACGTGGTGCTGCATTCCAAGATCATGATGATCGACGAAAGGCTGGTCGCCATCTCCTCGGTCAACCTCAACAACCGCAGCTTCTTCCACGACTCGGAGAACGGCATGACGGTGCTCGATCCCGCTTTCTACGTCAGGATGAAGCCGATCTATGACGACTACCTCGCCCACTCGAACCCGGTCGCCACCAATGTGACCATCCCGTGGGCCTACCGGCTGCTGTTCGACGAGGAGTGGGTGAAGGAAGCGTTTTGACACTCATCGGTCATGCCGATGAACGGCGCCTTGGCTATTTCAGATAACGCTCCTGCGCCAGTGCGCGCACATCGATATCCGGCACACGGCTGGAGATGATGTCGGCCAGAACCTTGGCCGAACCGCAGGCCATGGTCCAGCCGAGCGTTCCATGGCCGGTGTTGAGATAGAGGTTGGAAAGCTCGGTGCGGCCGATCAGCGGCGGCCCGTCCGGCGTCATCGGCCGCAGCCCGCACCAGAACGTCGCCTCGCGCATCGCGCCGGCGCCCGGAAAGAGATCGCCGACCGAATGTTCGAGCGTGCGCCGCCGCGATTCGTGCAGCCTGAGGTCGAAGCCGGAAATCTCTGCCGTGCCGCCGACACGGATGCGGTCACCAAGCCGGGTGATCGCCACCTTGTAGGTCTCGTCCATCACCGTCGACACCGGCGCCAGGGCGGCGTCCTTGATCGGCACGGTGATCGAATAACCCTTGACCGGATAGACCGGGATCGACCGCTTCATACGGCGCATGAAGCCCGCCGAATAACTGCCCAGTGCCATGACATAGGCGTCTGCGGTCTTGAAACCCTTGCTGGTGCTGAGGTTGGCAATGCGGTTGCGGCTGCGGATGACGCGCCAGATCGTCATGTCGTATTCGAACTTCACGCCGCGCGCCACACAGAGCTCGGCCAATTTGTCGGTGAACATCTTGCAGTCGCCGGTCTCGTCATGCGGCAGCCTCAGCCCGCCCACGAACTTCTCGCGCACGCCGGCGAGCCCCGGCTCCGCCGCGATGCAGCCGTCCTGGTCGAGGATTTCATAGGGCACGCCATATTTCTTCAGCACCTCGACATCGCCTGATGTGCCATCGAGCTGTTTTTGCGTGCGGAACAGCTGCAGCGTGCCCTGTGTCCGCTCGTCATAGCTGATGCCGGTCGCTTCGCGCAGCGCCTTCAACGTGTCGCGGCTGTACTCGGCCAGCGGCACCATGCGCGATTTGTTGATCGCGTAACGCTCGGCGGTGCAGTTGCGCAGCATCTTGACCAGCCATGTCCACATATGCGGGTCGAAGGCCGGCCGCACCACCAGCGGACCATGCTTCATCAAGAGCCATTTGATCGCCTTGAGCGGAACGCCGGGCCCGGCCCAGGGCGAGGCATAGCCGGGCGAAATCTCGCCGGCATTGGCGAAGCTGGTTTCCAGTGCCGGGCCTTTCTGCCGGTCGACCACCGTCACCTCGTGGCCGGCCTCGGCGAGATAATAGGCCGTGGTCACCCCAATGACGCCACCGCCCAGCACCATGATCTTCATCGTTCACTCCTTACGCCGTGCCTGACGCCCATAGACACGACCCACTTGCGATTTGCGCATGATCCCCGGCGAAAATCGTCCCCGATCTTCGAGACCACGCGCCGTTGCCATTCACGCCGCCGAGGGACCGGGGTCGTCATCCTCTGTCTGCCGCATTCCGGCCGCCGCGCCAAGAGGTTGGATTGGGGCTGCGGCGCTGTAGACGAGAGTCAATCCATGCGGCCGACGTCCGCCGGCCGAGGCTTTCTCCCTGGCTTCCCGCCGCGCGGCTTCCGGCTGATAGAGCACCGTCTTGATCCGGATCGCCTCCCGCCTGCCATCAGCGTGTTCGATCGATGCCGTCTGGCCCTGCGCCATGCCGAGCATGCAGAGCCCACGCCTTGTCGCCACCGACAGGCTGGAGCCGACCGGCCCGCGCACCTCGTTCTGCACCAGGGTGCGCGTCTCGGCCGCGCCGGCATCGACGCAAAACACCACCCTGCTGTTCAGCGTCACGACATCGGGTTCGACCGAATCGACCGGCACGACGCGGGCGTTGGCAAGCTTCTCCTCGATCATCCGGACGATCGGATCCGCGAACGCCCGCCGTCGTTCCAGCATGACTTCGAGCACCGCGAAATCCTTCGTCGTCAGGCGGCAGCTCATGTTCCTCATCACCGCCTCCACGATCAGCGCCCGCCGCCGGCGGGGATATCGACGGCCTCCACGGTCACCGACAGTTTGCGGCCGCCACGACCGTTCCAGCACACCGCCTGCCCGATGCTGACACCGATGAGCGCCGTTCCCATCGGCGTCAGCACCGAGATCCGGTTTTCGGCAATGTCGGCTTCGCCGGGATAGACCAGCACGATGCGCTGTGTGTTCCCGCCTTCGCCGCGGACCGTCACCGTCGAACCCATCCGCACCACGCCAGCCGGCATCGCCGCCGCGTCGGTCACCACCGCCCGGTCCATTTCCGAGAGCAGCTCTTCGGCCGTCTCGGGCGCGCGGTCGAGCAGGGCCCTTGCCAGCCCGGTCAACCTGTCATGGTCGGTGTTGCTGATGAGAATCCGGCTCGATGGACGCAGTCCCGTTGCATGTTGCATGGCAAACCTCATGGATCGGCGCATCGAACGGATGCGCGCCTGCCGCCGCGCTGATTGCGGCTTGACGAAAGGCCGGCAGCCGCGAAGGGCCGTACGGCTTGATGACGATTGTGGATGTATGGATGCCCCGGTACGGACGGACGCCGAAAGGCGGCCGCGCCGGGGCTACGATCCCGCGATCGGGCAGACCCTGAACAAGGTTCTGATATAAGCGAGGTTGCTCATGCCCCGACCCTTGCCGACAGGCGCCCGCTTGTCAAGCGCGGCCAAACCGCTCAACCGCCGATATAGTGCCGGTGAAAGCGCGGGCCGAGACTGGCCAGGATTTCATAGCCGATGGTGCCGGCATGGCCGGCGGCATCGTCGACGCTCTGCGAGGGGCCGAGCAGTTCGACCAGATCGCCTTCGCGCAGTTTGCCGGGTTGAAGGGCGGAGATGTCGAGAATGATCGAATCCATCGACACACGCCCGAGGAAAGGCAGACGTGTACCTTCGAACCAGGCCGCCGAAGCGGAGCGTCGCAGCCAGCCGTCCGCATAGCCGAACGAAATCGTCGCAAGGCTCAGCGGACCTTGCGCGTAATAAGTATGGCCATAGCCGATGCCGGTGCCTTTTTCGACGCGGCGCGTCTGCGCCACCTTGGCCTGCAGTCGCACGACAGGCAGCATCGGATTGGGCTCGTCAGGCCTCGGATTGATGCCGTAGAGCGCCGCCCCCGGCCTGGCGAGATCGTAATGGTAGCCCTGTCCGAGAAAAATGCCGGACGAATTGGCAAGCGAGCCGGGCGCCGCGGGCAACATGGCACGCAGCCGTTCGAAGGCCAGCCTCTGCTCTTCATTGGCCGGATGGCGCGGCTCGTCGGCGCAGGCCAGGTGGCTCATCACATATCCGACGTCGATGCCATCGAAAGCGCCGGCATCCCCGGCCAGCGCCTCGACTTCGGCCGGCGCCATGCCAAGCCGCGACATGCCGCTGTCGACCTGGATGGCGGCCGGAAGCCTGCGGCCGGCGCGATGCGCCGCCGCGCGCCAGGCTTTCAACTGCGCGCCACTGTTGATGACCGCGCACAGGCCGGCCGCCACCGCTTCCGGCTCCGAGCCCGGCGGCAGCCCGTTCAGCACGTAGATGTCCGGTCCAGCTCCGACCACCTTGCGCAGATCGATGCCTTCCGCCAGCAGCGCGACGAAAAAGATGTCGCAGCCTTCCCTGGTCAACGCCAATGCCACCTGCGCGGCGCCAAGGCCATAGCCGTCGGCCTTGAGCACGCCGGCACAGCGCACGCCTGCCAGCCTTGCCTTCAGCCGCCGGTAGTTTTCACGGATCGCGCCAAGATCGATGGTCAGGATGGCCCCGGCCGCCGCTTCGCTTACGGCGGTGACATCATCGGGCAGCAACCTTGTGGGGGCGTCGTTCATGGCGACCCTCCTTTTAGCGGATAGAACATCAATAGGACCGCAGGGCGGGCGCGGCAACTGCGGCCCTTCGAACCACGGCCAGCGCCGGTCCTGCTACGGCACGAGGTGCCGGAACGCCGCCACCACGTCTTCATAGACCTTGCGCTTGAACGGCACGATCAGATCGGGCAGATCCTGCATCGGCCGCCACGACCATTTGTCGAATTCGGCGGTGTGGCCGCCCGGCGGGGGGTTGATCTGGATCTCGCTGGTGTCGCCGTGGAAGCGGAAGGCGAACCATTTCTGCGTCTGCCCACGATAGCGCCCTTTGAAGGCGATGCCGACGAGGTGGTCCGGCAGATCATAGTTGATCCAGTCCGGCGCTTCGGCGAGCAGCGAAACGCTGCGCATGCCGGTCTCTTCGTAGAGCTCCCGCTCCGCCGCCTGCAGCGGCTCCTCACCCTTGTCGATGCCGCCTTGCGGCATTTGCCAGAGCTGCGTGGTGCCGGCGAATTCGCTGTCGGGTTCGGCGATGCGATGCCCGATCCAGACCAGGCCTTCGCCATTGAGGATCATCAGCCCGACACAGGGACGGTAGGGCAGCGTTTCGCGATCGATCTTTTTGGCCATGAGCAATGAGTTCCAGCCGTCTTGAGAATTCGCTCCGGCAAGGCGGGCGGCGAATGGTTTCGAGGAGCGCGGAAGCACGGAAAACGCCGCCAGATGCCGCCAGAGCAGAGGTACCAAGATGGCTGTTAGCCTTTTTGCGGGTCTATGGCCACCGCTGAAATCGGCACGATCTCGATGCCGCGTTTCTTGGCCTCGGCCACCCATGACGACACCGTGTCGACGGTCAGGTCGAAAGCCGAGCCGATGCCGACGGCAGTGCCCTTGGCGCGCGCGGTCGCCTCCAGACTGTCCAGTTTCTTCAGGATGGCGCCGCGATCCTGGACCGCGTCGATCGCCATGTCGCCGGCGACGAAGGGCACGCCGTCCTTCAGCGCCAGGTCAGGTGCAAGGCTGCGCGCCGATGAGCCGTCGTCGATATAGGCGAGGCCCCTTTTGCCGAGTTCGGCCATGAACGGCTCCATCGCCGCCGTATCGGCGGAAAACCGCGCGCCCATATAGTTCATCACACCGGTATAGTTCGTCGTCCGCGACAGCGCCCAGTGCAGGCTTTTCAGGTTCTCTTCGGCACTCGCCGTCACCGTCAGCGTGTTACGGCCGGGGTTGACGTTGGGATAATCGAACGGTTCGAGCGGCACCTGCATGACGATCTCATGTCCGCTCTGCCTGGCGGCCTGCATCCAGCGGCCGATGCTGTTGCCTTGCGGCGCGAAGGCCAGCGTCACTTCCGGCGGCAATTTGGCAATGGCCGCCTGGGTGCCGGTCTGCGACACGGCAAGTCCGCCAATGACGATCGCCACGCGGGCACCGCGTGCGCCGGACCAGGGCCGCGCATAGACGTCGAACGGTCGCCGGCCGTCGGCGGAGCGCATCGGCAAGGGTCCGGTTTCGCTGGCTTCGATCAGCGCCTTGTCGGGAATATGCGCGATCTTCAGGTTCTGGCCGACGGTCGACGGGTCGCGAATGACGATTTCCGCCTTGGGCGGTCCATCGCCTTCCACCGTCTGCACGTGGATGATCTGCGGCCCACCGGTCTTCGCCGGCGTCTCGATCTTTGGCGTCGCTGCAGGGGCCAATGCGGGAGGCGACGCAGAGGGCTCGGCCGCAGCGGTCACTTTCGGCGTCGAGACGGCGACTTCCTGCGGCTTGCGGAATGGCTTTTCCCTGAGCGCGATCGCGGCCGAGATGCCGACCACCGCCAGCACGACCGCGCTCGCCGCGATCACACCGGCGCTGACCTTGCCGGCGGCGCGCGGCGCCCGGACAGTCTGTCCAAGCGGGCGTTCGATGTCCTTGCCGATATCAGCCAAGCCCTGTCCCCGGTGCGCATGGTTCCTTGCTCGGCCCTTTCGAGACGACACGCGCGAATTCTTCAACCCTGGCGCACCCCTGGCGCCGCATCCGGAGGCCTCGTCCCGCCTCCCGAATCAAACTGCCGGAACCTTTCGGTCCCGGCAGCATTGCATTGCTTCGTTCGGGCGGCCAGACCCAGGGCAATCCAGGAAAAGTGCGAAACGGTTTTCCGTCCTGAATTGCGAGAAAGCAAGGAGATGGAGCGGTTCGACGTTCGCATGGGACGCGAACCGCTCTAGCCTCCGGCCTTACTGGTTAAGCACGGCCTTTTCCGGATTGGGCGGGAAAGCCGGATCTGTCTTCTGGCCTCGCAGCAGCTGCTCGGCATAGATGAGCTGCAGGTCGTCCTTCGGATCCGGCGGCACATAGGCTGCGGAGCCGGAGCCGGTCTTGCTCTCGTCGGCGCCCTTGATATGGCCCTTGAGATCGGACTCGCCGCGCGTCAGGTCCCGGCCCTGCAGTTCTGGCGGCAATGGCTGGTCGACCTTGATGTCGGGCGTGATGCCCTTGCCCTGGATCGACTTGCCCGACGGCGTGTAATAGAGCGCCGTCGTCAGCCTCAGCGCCCCGTTTTCGCCGAGCGGAATGATGGTCTGCACCGAACCCTTGCCGAAGGACTGCGTGCCGACAACCGTGACGCGGCGCAGATCCTGCAGCGCGCCGGCGACGATTTCAGAGGCGCTGGCCGAGCCACCGTTGACGAGCACGATCATCGGCTTGCCGTTGATGTCGTCGGTCTGCTTCGGCTTGGCGTCGAAACGGGTGACGTCCTTCGGATCGCGGCCGCGCGTCGAAACGATCTCGCCACGCTTCAGGAAGGCGTCGGACACGCTCACCGCCTGGTCGAGCAGGCCGCCAGGATTGAGACGCAGGTCGAGCACATAACCCTTGAGCTTGTCGTCCGGCACCTGCTTCTTGATGGTGTCGATGGCGTTCTCGAGGTCGTCATAGGTCTTTTCGGTGAAGGAGGTGATCTTCATGTAACCGATGTCGTTTTCGACCCGGAACTTGACCGCCTTGACCTTGATGATGTCGCGCACGACCGTCAGTTCGATCGGCTTGTCGGCGCCCTGGCGCAGGATGGTGAGCTTGATCGGCGTGTTGACCAGGCCACGCATCTTTTCGACCGCATCGTTGAGCGTCAGGCCGCGAACCTCTTCGCCGTCGATCTTGGCGATATAATCGCCGGCCAGCACGCCAGCCTTTGCGGCCGGGGTATCGTCGATCGGCGTGATCACCTTGACCAGGTCGTTCTCCATCGTGACCTCGATGCCGAGGCCGCCGAACTCACCCTTGGTCTGGACGCGCATGTCCTGCGCCTGTTCGGCGTTCATGTAGGAGGAGTGCGGGTCCAGCGAGGAAAGCATGCCGTTGATGGCGTTCTCGACCAGCGACTTGTCGTCGGGCGGCGTGACATATTGTGCCCGCACCCGCTCGAAGATGTCGCCGAAGATCGCCAGTTGCTTATAGGTCTCCGACCCCGCAGCGTTCGCCGCCGAGCCGGGAGCCCCATAGACAAGGCTCATGGCGGATGCGCCCATCAGCGCACCGGCAAACAGAAGCGACAGTTTCCGCATCATTTCACGTCCTTCCAGAAAAACGGTCCGCCCACCATGGGGCCGGATCGACGGGTTTTCCATCCTTGCGGAACTCGACATAGAGTTCCGGCGTGGCACTTCCATTCTTCGAAACCGAGGTGCTTGCCACCCGGGCCTCTCCCATCGCACCGACCGGCTCTCCTGCGAGCACTGACTGGCCAGTCACGACGCTGATTCTGCTCATCCCCGCCAGAACGACATGATAACCGTCGCCGGCATTAAGGATCAAGAGTTGACCGTAGGAGCGAAACGGCCCCGCATAAAGCACATTCCCATCCGCCGGTGCGGTGACGATGGCTCCCGATTGTGTCGCAAGCATGTCGCCAAGCATCACTGCGCCGTTACCGTCATCGGCGCCGAAGCGGCGTTTGATGCGCCCGGTGACCGGCAGCGCGATCTGTCCTTGCAGCGCCGAAAAGGGAGCTGCCGCAGCGAGCCGGTTGCCTTCGGGAAGCGGCAATGCCGCCAGCGATGCCGTTTTGTCGCCGCCCGTCTGGTCGTCACCCGTCTGGTTCGCGGCGGCGGTCTTCGCTGCATCCGCGGCCTTGCGGGTCTTGTCAGCCTGCGCCTCGAGCGACGCGATCAGATCCTTCAGGCTGCTTGCCTTGGCCGCCAACTGCTCGGAACGCTGCTGTTCGGCCGTCATCTGCGCCTGCGTGTCGGCCTCGAGCTTCTGCTTGGCTTCCAGCAGCATGCTCAGTCGCTTCTTTTCCGCGGCCTGGTCGCCGACCGCCGCCGTCAGCCGTGCCCGCTCGGCCTCGATCGAGGCCGTCACCCGCGTCTGCTCCTTGAGGTCGGCCAGCAGACTATCGGTTTGCTGGCGCAATTCCGGCACCACGGCGCCGAGCAGGATGGCGCTGCGCACCGACGACAGCGCGTCCTCCGGCTTGACCAGGATCGCCGGCGGCGGGTTGAGCCCCATGCGCTGCAGTGCGCCAAGCACTTCGGCCAGCACGTCACGCCGCGCCGCGAGCGAAGCGCGGATCTTCTGCTGCTGGCCCTTGAGCCCTTCCAGCTTGGCACCGATATCCTCGATGTCCTGGCCAAGCTTCTGCTCGGTCATCGCCGACTGGATCAGCGCCGCGGTGATCGAGGCGTGGTCCTTCTTGACCGCGGCGATATCGGCAGCGAGCTTCGCCAGCCGTTCCGATGACAGCGTAATTTCCTTGGAAACCCGTTCGTATTCGGCGCGGCTCTGGTCCGGATCAGGCGCCATGTCGAGCGTGTTCTCGGCCCGCACCGCATGGAACGACAAAAGAACCGCCGCCGCCGCGATGCCGCAGCGTGCGCGCCAGGAGGCTCTCCTCGATGAGCCCGTTGTCGATTTCCAGCCTTCAGACATTCGCGATCGACTCTATCTGCGGCTTCGTTAACGAACCATCAACCATGTTGATGCGTGTCGGCCCAAAAAAGGCGGTGGTTTCCGGACCAACGGCATGTACCAGGAAAGTCCGTCCCCCACCGCGTTTCTTGCGCGGCATTGGGGCGGAATTCGGTGCGACCTCGAAGCTTTCAGGATCTGTGATAGGGGTGGCCCGACAGGATCGTCGCCACCCTGTAGAGTTGCTCGCCCAGCATCACGCGCACCAGCTGATGCGGCCAGGTGAGCGCACCGAACGACAGCACCAGCTCGGCCTGGTCACGCAGCGATGGATCGTGGCCGTCGGCGCCGCCTATGGCGAGCACCAGCGCCTTGCGCCCGCCATCGCGCAACTGTCCGATGCGATTGGCGAAATCCTGCGAGGATAGGCTCTTGCCGCGCTCATCGAGCAGGATCAGCGCCGTGCCCGGCTGCAGTTGCGCCTGCAGCCTCGAGCCCTCGTCACGCTGGCGCTCGCCAGCGCTCTGCGCCCGGCTCTCCGCGATCTCGGTGATGCCGGCGAATTCGAGCCCCACCGCCGGGCCGCTCTTGGCGAATCGCTCGAAATAGCGCTCGGCCAACTCCCGCTCGGGGCCGGCTTTCATTCGGCCCACGGCATGGACTGAAATCTTCATCTCGCCTCTATAAGCCGCCGATGCATGTCACCCAAAGGTTTTAGGGCACTGACATGCATCAAAACACAATCGGCTTAGTGGAGTGTCTCTTCCTCGAGATCCGGCGCCTGCCACATCTTTTCGAGATTGTAGAATTCGCGGACTTCGGGGCGGAAGACATGGACGATGATGTCGCCTGAATCGATCAGGACCCAGTCGGCGCCTGACAGCCCCTCGACGCGCGCCGTGCCGAGACCGGCATCCTTCAGCGCCTTGAGGAGATGGTCGGCGACAGCCGAGACATGACGGTGCGATCGGCCCGACGCGACGACCATATAGTCGCCGAGGCTCGATTTTCCCTGAATGTCGATTGAGACGATGTTTTCGGCCTTGGAGTCTTCCAGACTGGCAAGGACTGTCTTGATGGCGCGGGACACGGCGTCGTTTACGCTGATCCCGGCCGGCGAAGGCACGATATCGGCCTTCTTCCGCAGTGCTGTTCTCAGTGTATTTCCTTTCGCAGCAAGAACAACCAAATCACCCCTGAAAGCAGGTGACACCACTTAGATAGGCAGAGTTCCGTTGCAGTTTCAAGACGCAGCTCTGACTCACGCGAACTCGTCGATTGCCGGGTTGTTCCATGCGGCAGGAAAAAAGATCGGAACCGAGGCGTCCCGCCGCGGTTATCGGCTGACCGACCAACCGGAATCCCGCCATGCCGATCGATCCGCAAAACACGCTCCTCACCGTCCAGGCGGGCCTCGCGCAGCTCAGCACGCTGATCGTCTCCTATTCCCTCTCGGCCATCGGCGCCATCATCCTTCTCGTGGTCGGCTACATCGTCGCCGGTCTCGCGGAGCGTTCGATCTTTGCCGGCCTCGGCCACATCCATGGTTTCGACCAGACATTGCGGCATTTCTTTTCGAAGATCGTCCGCTACGCCATCCTGATTCTCGTCGTCATCATGGTGCTCGGCCAGTTCGGCGTGCAGACCGCCTCGATCATCGCCGCGATCGGCGCCATCGGTCTCGCCATCGGGCTGGCGCTGCAAGGCACATTGCAGAACATCGCCGCCGGCATCATGCTTCTGGCGCTGCGGCCGTTCCGCATCGGCGAATCCGTCGAGGTCGGTTCCATCGCCGGTTCGATCGAGGAAATCGGCCTCTTTGCGACGAAGCTCAGGACCGCCGACGGCGTCTACATCCTGGCGCCCAACTCGACATTGTGGAACCAGCCGGTGCGCAATTTTTCGCGCAACGGCGTGCGCCGCACCGACATCACGCTCAGCATCGGTTCGTGGAACGACATCGACGGCGCGCAGAAGACCTTGCTTGCCATTGCCGGTGCCGAGAAGCGCATCCGTCGCGAACCGGCGCCGATCGCCTTCGTGGCCAGCCTCGGCGACACCACCGTTTCGCTCACCTTGCGCTACTGGACCTCGGCGGCCGACTACTTCTCCACGAATATCGACATGACCAAACGCGCCAAGCAGGCTTTCGACAGCGAGGGCATCTCTATTCCGCTGCCGCCGCCGGAAGCGCCATCCCCCGAGGCTCGCAGGCAGTAAGGCAAATCCGGTCCGGAATTGCGAAAGAAAAATGCCCCGTCAGTTCCGGGCCCGGCCTGTCGGCTCTCCCGGCGCGAAGGCGAGTTCCACCGGCAAGGGTGCCTGTGCCGACATCGGCGAGAAACTGCCCGTGGCGGCTGCCGGCACCGGCCGGGCCGCGACCACCCGCCACAGCACGAACAGGCAAAACGCCGAGGCGATGACGATGCCGACATAGATGAAAGTCTCGGTGCCGAAAACCGCGGAAAGCGCCGTGACGATGCCCGGCACCACGAAGCCGGCCAGCGACCAGGCAAACAGCATCGAACTCGAAAGGGCGAGCAGCTCATCCTTCTTTGCGCGGTCGGCGGCATGCGCGCTGGAGAGCGCATAGATCGATTCCGCCGCGCCGTCCCAGATCAGATAGATCACCACCAGCCCCATCAGCGCACCGCCGTCGAAGACGACAGCAAGCACACTGGCGACAACCGCGAGCGCGGCGGCGCCGGCAAGCACGTAGCGCCGGTCGGTACGGTCGGAAATCCAGCCGAGCGGAATCTGCAGGATCAGCGTGCCGACCGGCATTGCCGACAGCAGCAGCGCGACATCGGCCTGGCTGTAGCCCTTGGCGGTGGCGTGGATGGGCGCGAAGCCCGAGATGATCATCGACAAGCCGCCGACCGCCAGCATGCCGGCCACTCCGACCGGCGAAATCCGCCATGCTTGCCGCAGCGCGACCGAAGCCGCCTGCGGCGCCGGCGGCTGGGCAAGCCGCGTCATGCCGACGGGCAGGATCGACAGGGCGGTGAAGGTGATGCCGATCAGCGACGCGGCCGCCGTGTGAATGTCGATGACGGCAAGCGTCGCATAGCCCACGCCCAGCCCGGCAATGTAGGCGACATAGAACACCGCCATCACCCGGCCGCGTATGGCATTGGGCAGCGCGTCGTTGAGCCAGCTCTGGGCGACGATGAACAGGCCGCATATGGCAAAGCCGTAGAGGGCGCGCGCCGCGATCCATAACAGCGGATGCGGCCCGGCGCCGATCGCGGCGTTGGACAGCGCGATCAGCGCCGAGAGCACCATGAAGGCGCGGGCATGGCCGACCCTGCGCACCAGTGGCCCGGTCAGGATGCAGCCGGCAAGACCGCCGGCCGACAGGCCGGTGACGATCAGCCCGGCCCAGATCGGGTCGAAACCCTCCACCCCGAGCCGGACCGGAATATAGGCGAACATCAGCCCATTGCCGATGGCGATCAGCGCCATCGACACGATGACGCTGGCAATCGCGATCAGCGGCGCCGGTGCGGCGGCTTCGGGATCGGCTCCAGGTCGCGTATTGCTGTGAATTGCCATGGCCGGCCAACATCGCCGATCGATCAGGCGGGCGCCGCCTTAAAAACGACATCGCCGGACAGCCGGAACGCTGTCCGTCCGTTGTACGACGGGGAGGCTCTAATCCTTGGCCATTTTCCTGATCGCGCTTGACGACAGCGACGAGCGCGGACCGTGGATGAAGGTCCAGGCCGGCGCCTTCATGCGGGCGAGCAGTGGTGCGTCGCCCTCGTCGATGCGCGCATAGTCGAAGGTTTTCGCAACGACCGACGACAGGAACGACAGCGTGGCGCCCGGACGATCGATGACTGCGATCGGGAAGGTGAGCACAATCTCGCGCCAGCGCTGCCAATGATGGAAGTCGCGCAAACTGTCCGCCCCCATGATCCACACGAACTCGACGCCCGGGTTGCGTGCCTTGACCAGCGCCAGCGTGTCGGCCGTGTAGCGCACATGATGCGCGGCCTCGAAGGCAGTGACCTTGATCTTGGGGTTCTTGGCGATCTTTTCGGAAAGTTCGATGCGCTCGGCGAACGGGGCGAGCTCGCGCGCGCTCTTCAGCGGATTGCCGGGCGTCACCATCCACCACAGCTGATCGAGCGCGAGCCGCCGCAGCGCGATCTCGGCAACCAAGGCATGCCCGGCATGCGGCGGGTTAAACGAGCCGCCGAACAGGCCGACGGCCAGGCCCTTTTCGGCATGCGGCATACGGAGACAGCGGGAGGGGACAGGTTGCTCAGGCTGAGAAAGCATGGTGCTAGGCACCCCCCTCTGTCCTGCCGGACATCTCCCCCGCAAGGGGGGAGATTGGCAGCTCCGTTGCCCGTGCAAATCTCGCGACGTTGGTGGTTGGCACAATCGGAAATGACAGCCGATCTCCCCCCTTGCGGGGGGTGAGGCGTGGTCCGCGGAGCGGACAAAAAGCCAATTGCTTGGCTTTCCGAACGACGAACGCCCGGAGCGGCAGCGCGGGGCCGGGTCCGGCAGGACAGAGGGGGGTGCCTGGGCGCAAGCTTCAGGCCCTTTGGGCGAAAAACGTCACGGCCTCACCTGTCCCGACCCGCGCACGCGGTATTTGAAAGACGTCAGTTGCTCGACCCCGACCGGCCCGCGCGCGTGCATCTTGCCGGTGGCGATGCCGATCTCGGCGCCCATGCCGAACTCGCCGCCATCGGCGAACTGCGTCGAGGCATTGTGCAGCAGGATCGCCGAATCGATCTCGTTGAAGAAGCGCTCAACCGCCTTCGCGTCCTCGGCGACGATCGCCTCGGTATGATGCGAGGAGAAGGTCTCGATATGGTCGATCGCGCCATTGATGCCGTCAACCAGCTTCACCGCGATGATGGCGTCGAGATATTCGGTCACCCAGTCGGCATCGGTCGCCGGCTTGGCGTCGAAAAACACTTTCAGCACTTCGGCATCGGCATGGATCTCGCACCCCGCCGCGCGGAGCGCGTCAAGGATCGGCACCAGATGGGTGGACGCCACCGCACGGTCGACCAGCAGCGTCTCGGCCGCGCCGCAGACGCCAGTGCGCCGCATCTTGGCGTTGACGGCGATCTTCACCGCCATGTCGAGATCGGCGGAGCGGTCGATGTAGAGATGGCAGATGCCTTCGAGATGGGCGAAGACCGGCACCCGCGCCTCGTTCTGCACGCGTCCGACGAGGCTTTTGCCGCCGCGCGGGATGATCACGTCGAGCGTGCCGCCAAGTCCCTTCAGCATCTCGCCGACAGCGGCGCGGTCGGTGGTCGGCACCAGCTGGATCGCCTCCTGCGGCAGGTTGGCGGCCTTCAGCCCCTCGACCAGGCAGGCATGGATGGCGGCCGACGAATTGAGCGAATCCGAGCCGCCGCGCAGGATCACCGGATTGCCGGCCTTGAGGCAGAGCGCGCCGGCATCCGCCGTGACATTGGGCCGGCTCTCGTAGATGACGCCGATGACGCCGAGCGGCGTGCGCACACGCTCGATATGCAGGCCGTTCGGCCGCTCCCACGCAGCGATCACGTCGCCGACCGGATCGCTGAGTTCAGCGATCTCGCGTATGCCGTCGGCCATGGCGCGGATACGCGCCGGATTGAGTTTCAGCCGATCCATGAAGGATACTGAGAGCCCCGATTCCTCGCCATTCGAGATGTCGATGGCGTTGGCGTCGAGAATCTCCTGTTCGCGTGCGATGATCGCCTGCGCCATTGCGGCAAGCGCGGCATTCTTGGCGGCGGTCGAAGCGATGGCCAGCGGTCGGGCGGCAGCGCGGGCGCGGCGGCCGATATCGGCCATCAGCGCCACGGTGTCGTCCCCGGATTTTTCATGCAGCTTCAGCATGGCTCATCCTCTGTCTATGTCGCCTCCAGCGTGACTCACCACAAGGTCGTCGCGGTGGATCATCGCCGAACGCGCCTCATAGCCGAGCACGGTTTCGATCTCGGTCGTCTTCAGGCCAGCGATCCTTACGGCATCGGCGGCATCGTATGCAACCAGGCCGCGCGCGATCTCGCGCCCCTCGGGCGACAGGATCGCCACCGTATCGCCACGCGAAAAATTGCCGCTGACCAGTTTGACACCGGCCGGCAGCAGCGACTTGCCCGACTTGAGCGCGCCGACGGCGCCGTCATCGACCGTCAGCCGCCCTGCCGGTTCGAGCTGCCCGGCGATCCAGGTCTTGTAGCCCTTGACCGGATTGGCGCTCGGTTTGAAGAAGGTCGCACGCTCGCCGCGCTCGATCGCCATCAGTGGCGACAGCCGCGTGCCCGACGTGATGATCATCGCCGTGCCGGCGGCGTTGGCGATCTTGCCGGCATCGAGCTTGGTGCGCATGCCGCCGCGCGACAGCTCGGACGCGGCGGCTCCCGCCATCGCCTCGATGTCAGGCGTGATGCGGTCGACCACCGCAATGAATTCGGCATCGGGGTCGCGCGCCGGCGGCGCCGTGTAGAGCCCGTCGATGTCCGACAGCAGCACCAAGAGGTCGGCGCCCATCATCGTCGCCACCCGTGCCGCCAGCCGGTCATTGTCGCCGTAGCGGATTTCGGAGGTAGCTACCGTGTCGTTCTCGTTGATGACCGGCACCGCCTTCATCTTGAGCAGCGTCGAGATCGTCGCGCGCGCATTGAGGTAGCGGCGGCGCTCCTCCGTATCGCCGAGCGTCAGGAGGATCTGGCCCGATCTCAGGCCGCCCTTGCCGAGCGCGTCCGACCAGGCGCCGGCGAGTGCGATCTGGCCGACGGCGGCCGCCGCCTGGCTCTCCTCGAGTTTCAGCGCGCGCTTGCCGAGACCGAGGATGGTGCGGCCGAGCGCGATGGCGCCGGAGGACACGACGAGGATTTCAGCCCCACCCTGAGCGAGCACGGCGATATCGTCGGCAAGAGAATCCAGCCAATCGCGCTTCAGCCCGCTCGCGCGATCGACGAGCAGCGCGGAGCCGATCTTGACGGTGATGCGCCGGTATCTCTTCAGCGACTGCATGGCCCTACTTTTCCCAGCGCGTCTCGACCGGGGCGGCGATCTGCGCCCGCGCTTCCTCGATCACCGCCATCAGCGCGCGCAGCACCGCCTCGACACCTTCACCGGTGACAGCGGACAAGAGCATCGGCGCACGCCCGGCGGCCCGCTTCAACGAGGCCAGCTTTTTCTTGCGCTCGTCAGCATCCAGTATGTCGACCTGGCTCAGCGCCAGGATCTCGACCTTGTCGGTCAGGCCGTGGCCATAGGCTTCGAGTTCGGCGCGCACCGTCTTGTAGGCCTTGCCCGGATTTTCCTCCTGCGCCGAAACAAGGTGCAGCAGCACGCGCGTGCGCTCGACATGGCCGAGAAACCGGTCGCCGATGCCGACGCCCTCATGCGCGCCTTCGATCAGCCCCGGTATGTCGGCGATGACGAATTCGCGAGCATCGACGCGGGCGACCCCGAGGCCGGGATGCAGCGTGGTGAACGGATAATCGGCGATCTTCGGCTTGGCCGCGGTGACCGCCGCCAGGAAAGTCGACTTGCCGGCATTGGGCAGCCCGACCAGTCCGGCATCGGCGATCAGCTTCAGCCTGAGCCAGATGTTGAGCTCCTCGCCCGGCAGGCCAGGGTTGGCGCGGCGCGGCGCCTGGTTGGTCGAGGTCTTGAAATGCTGGTTGCCGAAGCCGCCATTGCCGCCCTTGGCGAGCAGGAAGCGCTGGCCGACCACGGTCAGGTCGCAGATCAGCGTCTCATTGTCTTCCTCGAATACCTGGGTTCCGGCCGGCACCTTCAGCGTGACATCGGCGCCCTTGGCGCCGGTCATGTTACGGCCCATGCCGTGGACACCGGTCTTGGCCTTGAAATGCTGCTGGTAGCGGTAGTCGATCAGCGTGTTCAGCCCGTCGACCGCTTCCAGCCAGACATCGCCGCCGCGGCCGCCGTCGCCGCCGTCCGGCCCGCCGAACTCGATGAATTTCTCGCGGCGGAACGATACGGAACCCGCGCCCCCGTCACCGGAGCGGATATAGACCTTGGCTTGATCGAGAAATTTCATCGGAGTGCAGTTTCTTTATTGGCCTTGCGGCATTGCTCTAAACCCTGGGCCTTGCTCTAAACCAAGGCGCGGCGAAGGGCGAGGCCGTTTTATGACAATGGCCGCGTGGGGTTGGCTGGAGAGATTGCAGGATGAGGCTTGTAACCTACAACATCCAATACGGCATCGGTCTTGATGGACGCTACGATATTAGGCGCATCGCCGATGCCGTGCGCGGCGCCGATGTGATAGCGCTGCAGGAGGTCACCCGCAACAATCCGAGGAATGGCGGCCGCGACATGGTCGCCGAGATCGGCGAGGCGCTGCCCGACTATTTCGCCGTCTACGGGAGCAATTTCGAGGCCAATATCGGCTCGCGTATCGAGAACGGTCGCGCCACCACCACGACTTTCCAGCTCGGCAATATGGTGCTGTCGAAAACGCCCATTCATCTGTCGCGCAACCTGCTTTTGCCGCGCAGCCGCAGCTTCGAGATGATGAACTTCCAGCGCGGCGCGCTGGAAGCGCTGATCGAGACGCCGCTCGGTTTCATCCGCTTCTATTCCATCCATCTCGATCATCGCAGCCCGGTCGAGCGCGCCAGCCAGATCCAGTTCCTGCGCCAGCGCCTGTTGAACTATGCGCTCGAAGGCGGGGCGCTGTCCGGCGTCGCCGAGATCGGCCTGCCTGAATTGCCGCACCCCGAAGCCTTTGTCGCCATGGGTGATTTCAACATGCTGGCCGGATCACCCGAATATGTCGAACTCGCCGGCCGGCCGGACCACGAATTCGGCATGCCGCTGACCGCGGACTTCGCCGTCGATGCCGCCCTGCGCCTCAACGTCGACGCCGATGACCTCGTCAGCTGGGTCGACCCCAAGGACCCCACCAACGCCAGCCGTCACAAACGCATCGACTACGTCTTCACCAGCGCGTCGCTTGCCCGATTGCTGAAGCGCCTGTGGGTCGACCGGCAAGCGGCCGGTTCCGACCACCGGCCGGTATGGGCCGAACTGGGCTGACGCCAAGTTGGTTCGGGATAAGGCGCCGAGGCGTGTCGAGATACAGGTCAGGCCGAGCCGAGAATGCTGGCTTCCGGGAACCGGAGCGGAGCGTACTTAAAGTACGTGAGCACCGGAAGCGCAGGAAGCCACCATTCGCAGGCCGGCCTCACCTGGATATCGGCACGCATCAAAAGTGGACCCAGTTCCTGAGGCTGGTCCAGGTTTTGCGATCGAGCCTGTAGCGCTCCACCGGCACCTGGCCGGCAACGATGGAGTTCAGCATGCCCTGGCCGGCATACTGGAAACCGCATTTGTGGATCACCCGGCGCGAGGCCGGATTGATGACCCGCGTCGAGGCATGCAGCACCTGGATGGAGGTCTTCTGGAAGGCGAGGTCGACCAGCGCGTGCGCGGCTTCCGTCGCATAGCCGCGCTTCCAGTAAGGCTCGCCGATCCAGTAACCGAGCTCCAGCCCGCGATCGGTGGCGTTCAAGCCCGCGCAGCCGACAAAGGTATCGGTGCCGGCGAGCGTCAGCGCATGGGCGATGCCGGCGCGGCGTGACCTCGTCATGGCCAGGAAGGCGCGCGCCTCGGCCTCGCCATAGGGATGCGGCATGCGCGCCAGCATTTGGGCAACGTGATGGTTGTCGGCAAGGTCGACCAGTTGCGGAATATCCCGTTCATCGGGAGCCCGCATCACCAGCCGCTCGGTGGCCAGCATCGGGCAGTCTATCGCATAAGCTTCGCCGTCGACGTCTTCCGCTTCGGCAACCATTTTAAAAATCCTCCAGGCACAAGAAAAAGGGGAGATGGAACCCATCTCCCCTGATCCTTTTCCTGGCTTTGCCAGACACCGGTTCCCGAGATGGGCGCCGGTGTTCTAGTGCGGAACCGGCTACTCCGCGGCTTTGGTAATCGGGTTGACCGATACGTAGGTTCGGCCGTTGGCTTTTTTGTTGAACATCACGGCGCCGGCTTCGAGCGCGAAAAGGGTGTGGTCCGTGCCCATGCCGACATTGACGCCCGCATGCCAGGTGGTGCCGCGTTGACGAATAATGATGTTGCCCGGGATGACGGCTTCGCCGCCGAACTTCTTCACGCCCAGACGCTTGGAATGCGAGTCGCGACCGTTGCGCGACGAGCCGCCAGCTTTCTTGTGTGCCATCTAACTAACTCCGTTGCGCCGCAAGGCGCCTAAAAGGCCTTATGAACGCGTTCGCGTTCCGTTTCAAGTCCGATCCGGCTGATGTTTGGCCGGAAAAATTACTTCTTCGCCAGTTCCTTGGCCTGTTCGCGCCAGTCCTTGATCTGGTCGGCGCTGAACGGCATGTGCTCGTCGATCTTGGCGACATCCTTGTCGGACAGCTTGGCCAGCTGCGCGAAGGTGATGATGCCCTGCTCGGCGAGATCCTTGGCGGCGACCGGGCCGATGCCCTTGATCACGGTCAGGTCGTCCGGCTCGCCCTTCGGCGCCTTGAACAGCGGCGCTGCCGCGGCCTCGGCGGCCTTGGCTTCCGTCTTGGCGGTGGCCTTCTTGGCCGGCTTGGCGCCGCCCAGCAGGATCTCGGAGATCCGCACGGTGGTCAAAAGCTGGCGGTGGCCGATCTTGCGGCGCGAATTCTGGCGGCGGCGCTTCTTGAAGGCGATGACCGTGCGGTTCTTGCCCTGCTCGACGACTTCGGCGGTGACCAGGGCGCCATCGACGAACGGCGCGCCGAACGTGACATTCTCGCCCTCGCCATGCGCGAGCACGTGACCGATCTCGACGATATCGCCGACATTGGCTTCGACTTTTTCGATCTTCAGGAGATCGTTGGCGGCGACGCGATACTGCTTGCCGCCCGTTTTGATGACTGCGAACATTTTTTGCCTTTCGCTGTTCGGTCGGCCTCGATGAACCGCGTCTGGCGGTTCGGCCGTCTTTTTGTCAGTCTGCGGGTTCAAAAAACAAGCGGCGCGGAAGAACCCTCCACGCCGATTGCGCGCCGTCCCTAACCGAAGGTTGCGTGGGAGTCAAGGCAAACAGCCATTGCCAAGGCAAACAGCGATAACCGAAACTCGACGCCTACGCCTACGGCGCCGTGGAGACATGGCGATAACGGCCAAGGCAGCCTGTGCCGCGCAGGCCAATGAGCGGCGGACGCCTCTACAATGCCCTGCTTGTCCGGCAAGCCAAATATCGGTGGATTTGGCCTTGTAACCTGCCCGTTCAGCCGTTATCTAGTGCGCCGCGCCGGCAACGGCCGACCATGACCGCGGAGAGGTGGCAGAGTGGTCGAATGCACCGCACTCGAAATGCGGCATGGGTGCAAGCCCATCGGGGGTTCGAATCCCTCCCTCTCCGCCATCCCGCCGATTGTACGGCCCGGAGACATGGGTGACAGAGCGTACCTAAGACATGGGTGACAATCTCGTGCCGAACGGATTGTCGATG